>CAZGEB010000005.1:0-31249 GCA_964524915.1 uncultured Candidatus Saccharibacteria bacterium | reverse complement strand
AGTATTTGTTTTCAACTCGTAATTCGCAACACGAAAACACGCAATTATCCGTGGCCATTCAGGGGTTCGGTAATGTAGCGGTGCATTTAGCAGAGTCGTTAAAAACTATTACGGATTACGGATTACGAATTGTGGCCATATCGGATAGTCGTGGTGGTATATATAATGTGAACGGAATTGATCTTGAAGGGGCAGAAAACTACAAAAAAGAAACAGGTAGTCTTCAGAATTTCCCTGGGTCTAAAAATATTTCCAATGCAGAATTATTAGAGCTCCCAGTAGATGTTTTGGTTCCAGCTGCTTTGGAAAACGTTATCACAAAAGAAAATGCCGGAAAGATTCAAGCAAAGATTATTTTAGAAATGGCAAATGGACCCACTACTCCAGAGGCAGATGAAATTTTAAATGCCAAAGGCATTACCATTATTCCCGATATCTTAGCCAATAGTGGCGGGGTCTCAACTAGCTATTTTGAGTGGTATCAAAATATGCACGGTGAGCATTGGAGTCGCGAAGATGTTTTGAGTAAATTGGAGAAGAAAATGCAAGAGGCTTTTGTAAGCGTGCACGAAATCAAAGAAAAATATCAAACTACTTACCGTATCGCCAGCTATATCTTGGCTTTAGAGAGATTGCAGGCTGCTAGTAAATAGTGCCCTGAATAATAAACTCACTCAAAATTATTGAGTGAGTTTATTATTTTAATATTGTATAGAAATATAAATTCCCCGCTTGTCATTCCGCCCCGCTGACAGCGGGGCGGAATCCAGTGTTTTTAGTTTGCTATATTTATTTTTTTATTTCTATCTTCTTGCCCAGATATTTATCCAGTCCAAAAGTTTTTCCGCTTTCAAAAAATCCCAAAACCAAAAGACTGAGTCCGTAGAGAATGTGCTGATCTATTATAAAAGAGTGGGCGTCTTGTTTGGGAAAAGGTAGCGGTAGATAGTAAAGCAGCATCAAAATAGCGCCCAAGATAGTACTGGTACAGACAAAAAGTCCAAGGACGAGCGATGCCCCAAGTAAAATTTGCCCCCAGACATTTACAAAATCTACTATTGGAAGCACTGAGCTGCTGGCAAGCCAATTAAATAAGCCATTAAAATTTGCAGCATGAGTCAAATATCCACTAGAAGTCCAGGCAGGGTCCATGAGCTTGGTAAATCCAGAGTAAAGGAAAAATATTCCAAAAGCTACCCGCAAGGCTACAATCAATATTTTTTGTGATTTAGACATATATTATTTTTTTAATGCCACACTTATATCATAGCACTTTTTTGTATGGTGGTTATGTGTGATATCATTATCTTATGTACGATTGTATTATCATTGGAGCGGGGCCAGCGGGGATGACGGCTGGAATTTATACAGCGCGTAAGCAGCTGAAGACTTTGATTTTGGCAAAACAAGTTGGTGGGCAAATGGTTTGGAGTAGCGACATAGAAAATTACACTGGTTTTTCTTTGATTACGGGTTCGGACCTCACCGAAAATTTCAAGAAACACTTAGACACATTAAAAGATAATTTAGAACTGCAAGAAGGAGTGGAAGTTGTTTCTATAACCAAGCTGATTACTGGATTTGAAGTAGCGGATAGTCTAGGTAAGAAATATCAAACACGCAGCGTTATCATAGCCAGTGGTAAAGAGCCGCGGCATTTAAATATACCAGGCGAGCAAGAATTTTATGGTAAGGGTGTGTCTGTGTGCGCTACTTGTGATGCGCCATTATACAAAAATAAAGATGTGGCAGTGATCGGTGGGGGTAATAGCGCTATGGATGCTTTGCAAGCTTTAGCCAAAATTGCCAAGAGAGTATACAGTGTAAATATCAACGAAAAACTTTCTGGTGATGATCTTTTGAAAAAAAGAGTAGAGAGCTTACCAAACGTTACTTTTTATCCGAAAGCAAAAACTTTGGAGATTTTGGGTGGTAAATTTGTAGAGAGTTTGAAAATTCAAGATCAAAATCACCGAGAAGTGGTTTTGCCTGTAAGTGGAGTTTTTACAGAAATTGGTTTTGCCCCATCCGTACATTTTGCTGAAATTGTAAATACAAATGACCATCAAGAAATCATGGTAGATGGTAACCTACAAACCTCGGTGCCTGGAGTTTTTGCTGCGGGAGATTGCAATGATGCCTGGGGTGAACAAATTATCATTGCTGCAGGTGAAGGTGCCAAGGCTGCTATGGCAGCTGCTGACTTTTTAAATTCTAGAATTTAAATTTATATGTTGCCAATTTTGAAATTAAAAAATTTACCACCTTTGACCAATCGTCAAGATTTGGAAAAAATGTTTTCTAAGTTTGGAAATATTGTGAAAGCTACAGTAGAGGTGGATGCTGTTACGGGGGAGTCTGTGGGTAGAGGAAGCGTGCAGTTTGAAACAGCTGATTCTGTGAGTCTGGCGAAAAATAAATTCACTGAAGTTGCCTCTGGTGGTATGCAAATAGAAGAGTAGTTGTGAGTTTTGGTGCTTATTTTATAGGTATCTAATTTTATTTAAAAGGGTCGTATTTGCCTTTATAAAAGCCCAAAAAATGGGCTTGATTTTTTTGTCATTTTTTGCTATAATTATATTAAATAGCTGGAAGAGATTGAAACAAAAATAAAATAAAAGTTTGCAAAAATATGAACAATACCTCAGCTAAATGGCTGGAGATTTCTTCATGGAAGGAAGATGATAGGAGTTTTGGTTTGCGTATTTATCATCATTTGCGTGACCACTTACTTCCTCATGAAAGGAATAATTACCGTCCGCATGTTTTGCATCACAGGTCACTAGGTTGGCTTGCGGTTTTTTTGTGCGTGGTAAAGATTGTGGCAGTGGCAGCCTCAGTTTTAGGACCAGTAGCTTTTGTGGCTTCGGCTGAAATTACCGTGCCAAATATTTTAGCGCTTACAAATGAAGCTAGAAAAAATGCTGGCGCGCAAGAGCTTTTGGAGAATAGTTTGTTGGCTAAAGCAGCTCAGGCCAAAGCAGAGGACATGCTAGAGAATTCTTATTTTGCCCACACAAGTCCAGCGGGTGTGTCTCCTTGGGATTGGTTTACCAAGGCTGGCTATGCTTACAAAGCAGCGGGCGAAAATTTGGCGGTAAATTTTAGTGACGATAAAGCAGTCGTAGATGCATGGCTGCAGTCGCCAGGTCATCGGGCAAATTTGCTTAATACAACATTTACAGAAATTGGTATCGGGATAGCTACAGGTCCTTTTGAAGGACATAATGCGACTTTTGTAGTGCAAGAATTTGGCTTGCCTCTTGTGGCAAGTTCTGTAAAAGCTCCAGAGTCTGTCGCTGAAGTTGTGCCTGCAAAACCGGCTCCCAATATTAAGCCTGCAGTAAAAGAAGCACAAATACAATCTCTAGCTAAAGAATCTATTTCTCAAACTCCAACACAGTCACCTACTACAAAAGTGGAGAGATTTTCTCCAGTAACTGCTAGGGCATCTGATGCTCCAGCTTCAAATGACACTGCAGCTTCAAGCCTGCCGCATGTTTTGTCTCATAGAGTCACTACACAAGACGGTCTTTTGAAAGTTAGTGTGATTTTTGATAAACCCATGAGCAGTGTCACTGTCAATTATCGCGGTGAAAATATTTCCATGATAGATGCTGGCGGTAATCAGTGGCAAGGACAAACAGTTTTTGATAATCATGGCGGACTAGTGAGTGTGAAAGCTACCACCATGGACGGGCAAGTTTTGGATGAGCAAATTGGTCAGATTGAAAATAGTACACCAGCGGCTTTTGGGCTTCCAGTGCCTTTGGCTAATACTGCTTCTGCTGCTTCTTTTTCTCCCGCTTGGAATTTTTTGCAAAACAGCGGTAAGACCGTTTATCCTATTTTGATAACCCTGCTTTTGACCGCTATGCTGATATCTATTTTGGTTCATCGCCATGTGCGTCACATCGCCATGATCGCTAACGCCTCTTTTGTGGTCATCTTGGCCTGTGTCCTCTGGGTGGTTTAGTTGGGTTTTTTACTCTTATTTTTCTTTACAATTTTTGTTGAAAGTTAATACAGCCATAGCACCAATGTTTTCAATTGGTCCCATAATGCGCGGCTTATTTTTCAAATAAAATAGCGGTGATAACTCTCCTGTTAATTTATCTACGGATATTTTTTTGTCTCCTCTGTCTACTTGTTTGTTTGCTCCAGTTTTATAAACAATTTTTGATAATAATTGAGTGCTGGTGATAAGTTTTTCTGTGAATTCGTATATTGCCATCATGGGCACTTCTCTGTCTCTTAGTAGGGCTGACATATTTGCGGCTCCGTAGATGATTGTCTGTATGACCTCATCATTATAATACCCGCAGTATACTTTTTCTGATTGGGTGTCAGCGATAAAATTTAAAGATTCTTCAAACGCCAAACTCTCAAAACCACCACGCATGGCTTCGTCTATTATATGTAGATAAAAGATTCCAGATTTTACTTTCCTATCCTGCTCATCATCATAGGGTGGTATAAATTCATCTCCCACTATGAGTGTACTGTCAACCTCCATTAGTTGATGGATCTTTTTTGTCCATATTTGTCTATTACTGTTATGAATATGATGCAATACACCTTGAACAATCACGCAGTTAAATGTATTGTTGATTTGGTCTGTAGTAAAATCTATAACCTCATATTGTCCTTGCGGGTCTTTATTTTTTGCATATTCAATAAATTCTGGTGACGCATCAATTCCAAGAACTGTCGTATTTGGAATTTGGTTTATTATGCGGGTTAGTCTTCCAGGTCCACAGGCGAGATCTAAGACTCGAAGCTTGGCAAGAGATTTCTTTGCAAGTTCGGCGACGGTATCCAAAATAGCCTCATCAGCTTGGGGGATATACTGATGTGCTTGTAGTCCTTTTTCGTATACTTCTGCTGAAACGCTTTTGCCATATGAAAATTTTTCCTTGTTCATATGCTTTATGCTATTAGATGTAAGTAATTATTTCAATTTTTTATTATTCTTTGACACAAATAGGTCATAATGTTATATTTATAACATTATGATTTCAATACAAGAAACAGTGGAAGAATTGCTGAAAAATGATTATCGGGCTTACTGTGCCATGAGGTTAGGTTATCTTAACCTCTCTGCCTATGCTCGTATGATTCATGCTAGGGTTGAAGAATTGACTAAGAAAACAGTCAAGATTGCCAGTGTTGTTGTCAGTCTGGCTCGTATAGAAAAAGGCTTGGTCAAAAAAGATTCACCAAAAGTATTAATTTCCCAGATCGCTATTCATTCCCCAATTGTGCAATTGGTTTACTTAAAGGACAGTAAGTCGCTCAGTGATTTTGCAAAAATACTTTCTAGTTTTCGTGACAGGGAGGATACATTTTTTGCATTTTCTTCTAATGCAAGTGAGATAGCTGTTGTCTTGTCTGAATCTTTGGAAAAACAAGTCAGTTTAGGGTTTTCGGCACGCCCAAGCTTGCGCAAGCAAGGTTTGTGCGCGGTGGGGATTAGGTTTAATGAAAAACACGTAAAAGATGCAAATATAGGACTTATGCTTTTGGAAAAAATTGCTTCTCAGGATATTATATTAGATGCTGCGCTTACCACTTATAATGAATTCACTTTGGTTTTTGATAATTCCTACCTACATTCAGTTATTGAGGCTCTAAAAATGTGAACACTTGGGGCGTATTCTTTAGTCGTTGTTTAGGGCTATTTTCCATGCTAAACTAATAGCATGATACAGTCTTCTAGTGATATTTCTATAGTAGAAAGTGGTCAGATTGACGAGGATGTGGTGATAGAAACTAGCCTTCGGCCACAAAAATTATCTGAATATATAGGGCAAAGTCAACTAAAATCCGCTTTGGATATTACACTCAAAGCGGCTTTGGGGCGTGGTGAACAGTTAGAACCCATGCTTTTGTACGGGCCTCCTGGGCTTGGCAAGACTACATTGGCTGGAGTGGTGGCAAACGAGCTGGGTGGAAATTTAAAAGTCACAGCAGGACCTACACTCCAGCGAGCAGGAGATTTGGCTGCTATTTTGACCAGCCTAGAGGCAGGAGACTGTCTTTTTATTGACGAGATACACCGTCTACCAAAACCAGTTGAAGAAATTTTGTATCCCGTGATGGAGGATGGGGTTTTGGATATTGTGGTGGGCAAGGGTGCTGGCGCCCGTAGTGTGCGGGTAAATATTCAGCCTGTATCCATCATTGGCGCTACAACTAGACCAAGCTTGCTCTCGGGTCCACTTAGAGATCGTTTTGGTCATCAATACAGACTGGATTACTATGGGCAAAGTGATTTAGTAGATATAATTACTCGCTCGGCAAAGATTTTGAATTGCCAAATCACGGAGGATGCATCCCAAGTTTTGGCGAGTAGAAGTAGGGCAACCCCGAGAATTGCAAATAGGCTCCTTAAGCGCGCGCGCGATTTTTCGCAAGTCAAAAAGCTTGATATAATTACCAAAGAAGCAGCAGAAGAAATTTTGGAACTTTTGCAAGTAGACCCCTTGGGGCTAGACCGATTGGATAGGCAAGTTTTGGAGGTTTTGATAGACAGATTTTCTGGGGGGCCTGCTGGGGTGGAATCTATTGCTGCTAGCTTGGGTGAAGATGCGGACACTATAGCAGAAGTCCACGAGCCGTATCTTTTGCAAATTGGTTTTTTGGTGAGGACCCCTAGGGGGAGAAAAGTTACAGAAGATGGATATAAACATTTAAATAGGGCTGTGCCTGAAAATTTATTTAACTATGTCGCTTAACGATATTTCTGGGGTTTTTATTTTACTTTTTATATTACTGGTTTTGGCTGTGGGGGTAATTAGTATTTTCGCTGCTTATATTTTATTTAAACATTCAGAAAAAAGGTCAGTAGCTATTCAGATGACTTTGGTGTACTTAGTTATATTTTTGTTTTTGCTTCTAGGTGCTTTCGCTAGAGTAGGAGTGATTTAAAATCATATGCATAAACTTTTTGCTAGTCAAACTGAAAATGAAAAAATTTATTTAGTGATTCGTCAGCATTGGTTTGTCTTGTTTGTAAGATTTTTTTTCTTGAGTGTCATGGCTGGTCTTTTGACTTTTGTTTGGATTTGGTCAGAGAAGACTTTGGGTAGTGGACTTCCGGATTTGGCCATTTTGATTTTGGATTTGCTATATTTTAGTGCCATGCTGGCTTTGCTTTTGGGTGCTTTCTTGGTAGGAGTGTTTTATTATTTGCACTTGCAAATTATTACTGATATGCGAATGGTAGATGTGGACCAGATTAGTCTATTTCGTCGGAATGTGTCTGAAATATTTATTGAAAATGTGGAGGAACCAACTAGTAGAGCGCATGGATTTTTGGCCACAGTTTTTGATTATGGGGATGTAACGGTCCAGACAAGTGGCGCGCAAATAGAGTTTGTTTTTGAACGAGTACCTTATCCAGAGGCAATCAAGAAATTAATTTTGGATTTGTATGAAAGACGTAGCCAACTGATAAATCCTCGTAGAGAAAAGACCACGGCGCACCCTTTGGATTCTTTAAAGCAGTAATTTTATGGCAAAGAAAAAACAAGATTTAGTGGTAGCTGTTAGCGGTGGGTTTGATCCAATACACATAGGCCACGTAAGATTATTTAACGAAGCTAAAAAGCTCGGTGGAAAATTAGTTGTGATTTTGAATAATGATAATTGGCTGAAAAAGAAAAAGGGTTTTGTTTTTTTGACCGCAAAAGAGAGAAAAGAGATCATAGAAAATTTGCGGAGTGTGGATGAAGTGGTGATCACTTCCCACCCTGAAAACCCCATAGATATGGGCGTGACTGGTTCTCTTAAAAAAATCAAGCCAGATATTTTTGCCAATGGTGGCGACAGAAAGCCAAACCAGCTTCCCCTACCAGGTTCTGAAATTGAGTGGGCAAAGCAGAATAATTGCAAAATGGTTTACAATTTGGGGAGGGGAGGAAAAATTCAGTCTAGCTCGGTGATGGCTATGAAATTGATAGAAGATATTTTGCAAAAGAAAACTTGTCCTTGTGGCTCCAAAAAGCATTTTACTAAATGCATGCTCAAACAAACGCCAGAGCACAAAGAAAATCTAAAAAAGATTTTAAATAAAGTTTAGATTTTGTTGTGGTGGTTTTAATTATTTTTTTGTGTTTTGGTATTTTTTGTGACTTTGATTTTTGGTGCTTATTGGGACAGTAAAAAACAAATTCAAAATAAATCTTTTCAGTATTAGACCCTAGAAATTGTCCAAAGTATATTAAAATATTTTTGTATTATCCATGTCTGAACGTAATTTATTGCAAGCAAGTTTCGAGTTCCCTTATCATGTGTCCATTGGCGCTGTGGTTATAAATAGTCGTCATGAAGTACTTTGTCATTATTTTGAATATTTAAAACTTAAATTTTTTGAGGCGAAAGATTTTTATCTTTTGATGCGAGAAACTCCGGAGAGTGGTGAAAACTATTTTGACACTCTAAAAAGGGGCCTTATGGAAGAGTTTGGGGCAAAGGCAAGGCCAATTGGTTTTTTAGGGTCTTTGATAAGTGATTTTTTGATCACTGGTGTGGACGAAAAAATAGAGGAAGTGCAAAAAACCACTTTATATTTTTTGTGTGAATTTGAGTCTTTGGATGAAGCATTGAGAAATAGTGGTGACGTGGAGGGGAAGAGTATATTAAAATGGATGGCTATCCCAGATTTGGTGAAGCACATGCAGAAATGGCAGGGCGTAAATGCCAATTTAGATGAATCCGAAGTGCTTTTGAGAGCGAGTAAGTATTTAAATAATCAGGTATGAAATCGCAAATAAAATTATCTATAATTATATTGGCATTCTTTGGGGTACTGATTCCTCATTTTTCTTTTGCACACAATACGGATACCGAAAAAGAAATTATTATGACAGAGCAGGGTTTTGAACCTTCCAAAGTAGAAATCCCTGAAGGCGGCACTGTGGAGTTTGTCAATAAGTCAGGTGTAGAGAGGTGGCCGGCATCCAATTTTCACCCTTCGCATTTACTTTATCCAGAGTTTGACCCAAAGCAGGGAATCAAGGACGGCGAGACCTGGACTTTTAAGTTTGAAAAGGTCGGAGTGTGGAAATTTCACGATCATTTATTTCCTCAGTTTAGCGGTACAGTCACTGTTAAAGCAGTAGAAGCAGTAAGCAGTAAGCCGGTAGAGGCAATTGTCAACAGCTCTCAAGATCACCAAAATATCTTTGTTAGATTTTGGGATTGGTTAAAAAATTTATTTAAGCATTCTAAGCCACAAAAGAATACCGAAGATAAAAAACAAGATAGTGTTGACTTGGCAAAATATCAAGGCGATATTGAACAAGGTAGTGAAAAAATATTTTCTGATGATATTTCTCTTGGGGTCCATTTAAAAAAATATGGAGTCAAAGAAACTATCACATCTCTGAGGCTTTTGGAATCAAAGCTTGGTTCTTGTCATCAAGCAGCTCACCGAGCAGGTCATATTGGCTATAAAATGTTTGGAGACAAGGCTTTTGTAGAGTATGGTCCAGAGTGTCAAAGTGGCTACTACCACGGAGTTTTAGAAGCTTATTTTCAAGAGCACGGCACAGAAAATATCAAAGACTCAGTAGACTCTTTGTGTAAGGGCAGTAATAATTCTTTTTTTGAGCATCAGTGTGTGCATGGTATAGGTCATGGGCTGGAGGCCTGGGCGAACTATGAGCTTTTGGATGCTTTGGCTGCTTGTGATCAGTTGTCGCGCAGGCAGGACTCTTGCTGGGGTGGAGTCTTTATGGAAAATTTAGCCGCACAGCTTTCTGGTCCGGTGGAGTCTGGTAAGCTCACTCCTGTGGGTGAAACTGATGTGCATGTGACTAAATATTTAAAAAACGATGATCCTTTGTATCCGTGTGATTTTGTGGAAGATAAGTATAAAAATTCTTGCTATTTTTTACAAACTTCTAGGATGATGCAAATTTTTGGAGTAGATTTCAAAAAGATTGCAGAAAGCTGTGGTACAGCTCCGGAGATTTACCAGGGATCATGTTTTGGTAGTATGGGTAGGGATGTGGGAGGGGCTTTTCCCCGTGATAGTGCTCGGGAAATCAAAGAATGTGGGTTTGTAAAAGATGCACAAATGCGAATTTTGTGTTTAAGCGGCGCTGTACAAAATGGTTTTTGGGATTCAAGCGGACAAGATTTTGCTATAGGTTTTTGTAAGCAGCTCACTCAAAAAGATGAAAAAATGAGCTGCTACTCTACTGTATTTTCTAGAATTCCAGAAATTATTTTTGACGCGAAAGAAAAACAAGCAGTGTGTGAAAAAGTAGAAACATTCTTTGTAGAGCAGTGTAAGCAAATAAGTGGAATTTAGATATTGCATTTTATGAAATTAGTTTTTCAAAATTTACCCACAGGTAGAAAATTAGTTTTTGTCCACCAAATGTTTGGACCTATAAACGCTATGGCTAGGCATATGCAAAATTTTGCTCCGCTTATCAGCCCTGAGTTTTATTTGGCCTCTCAAGTGTCGGGAATTTTAAAAAGTCTTGACAAGAAGATTTGGGTAAAAATTTTTAGTAGTTTGGTTTTAGACACTGAGGAGAAAATAAGAAAGAGGATTGTGGGCGTTTTAAAAGACGAAAAGCTTATATCCCTTTTGGATCAAATTATTCTACCAGAAATCTCTCCAGACTATTATAAAAGTATTGAGCGCGAGTTGAAGATGGCTGCGAAGCAGTCAAAGTTTGAGGCGCTAATCAAGAAGGTTTTTGACTGCGGTCTGCCAGAAGAAGTTTTTGTTGTAGTGTATGAGAATTATAATCCTCATGGGAGTTCTGGTACTTGTTTGGTTAATAGTCCGTGTCTTATCGGGGTGGCTGGTAACTTTACTACTCCAGGTCGTTTACTTGGAACTTTTTTGCATGAAGTTTTACACTCTCATGTTAAAACTTTTTTAAAAGATAATATAATGTTTGAAGAAGCTCTTTTGGACTATTTTACTCCGGGGGGATTATTGATGGATAAACTTGGGTTTTTGAAAGATTTTGATTTGTCCAAACACCAGGAAAATATTGTTAGGCAAAGACCATCCTCTAAAAAAGAGTCTCTGGAGCTTTTGCCGGCAATGCAAAAGTATTTGCCGATTATTGGTAAGAAGACGATTTGGCAGCATTTGAAAGATGAGGGTTTGGGTAAGTATTTAAAATAAATTTTAGCCATTTCAAAATTTCCCTAATTTAAGGGAAATTTTATTTATTGATTTTTGGGCAATAATATGATATAATATATATGAGTATTTAGTAGAGTTTTGAAACAAAAGTCGGAAAAATAAAATTAATTTGGGCAAAGCAAATATTTTAGGAGTTGTTGTCTAAAATATGAAGTTTTGAGTATATAAATATGACTATTCGTAAATGGGTGGTGGGTGTAAATATCTTAATTATTGTAGGCTTGGGGGCTTTGGGGTATTTCGCCAATAGTTTTTATCAGTCTTGGGGGGATCTCAAGTCTTCTAGTGGTAAGGCAGATGCCGGTCTTTCCTGTGGAAATGGTGATGCGACCGCGAGCCAGATGAGGGATTATTTCCGAGGTTTCACCGCAGAAGGCAAGCTCGACAACAACAATATAGTTTCTGGTGGACAAAATAATTTTAGTTTTTCTATGAGACAAACCGACACCAACAGGGTAGCGGTTGATGTAGTTAATGAAACAGATTGTACAGTCAGGTTGTCTTTAGGGTCTTATGAAATGTATGATCAGACTTTGGTTAATCAAAAATATTTTGCCAGCAGGGATGGGGTAGTCTCTTCTCCGCAATCCACAACTAGGCTCGAAGTAAACACACCTAGTTGTATGACTCAGGTGGATTTATATGCTGGTGCTGCGGCTCCTCATTATTTCACCAAAGATGGTATAGATAATCTTCCTCCTGGATGGGAAGATACCACTGCCTACTTAGGCGCTGGTTATTTACGTAATCAAGGTACAACTTGGCAAAATGCTAAAGGTGCTTTTTGTACCAAAACCTCCCCTCCACCTCCAGTAAACCCTCCACCTCCAGCTGCGGATTTGGTGTGTGCACCAGCAAATCAAAATATTACCAAAGATAGTGAGGCAACTTTTTCAGCTAGTGGTGGAAGTGGTACCTACTCTTGGTCTGGAAATAGCGCTGTGCCTAGCACTGGCAGTGGGAAAAACTATACTGCAAAGTTTTCTTCTGTAGGTTCTTATAATGTAGTGGTAAATGATGGCTCTAAAAATTCCACTTGTGTAGTAGTGGTTACTACTGTGACGCCTCCTCCAGTAAATCCTCCACCTACTTCACAAACTTTGGATGTGGGCATTACCAAACAAGCCAGTCCGACTTCGGTTTTGGTGGGCCAGCAGTCAGTATTTACTATGGTGGCTAAAAATAATGGTAATGTCACTGCTAGTAATTTAATTTTTACAGATATCTTGCCTGCGGGTGTAGAGTATGTGAGTCATAATTCGAGTCGTGGGATTTATCAAGTATCTAGTGGTACTTGGGATATAGGAGCATTAAACGTTGGGCAAAGCGAGACTTTGTCTATCACTGTCAGGGTGGCTACTGTGGGTACAAAGGTAAATACTATTAGTTTGTCTTCTGTGTATCCTGCAGATACCAACGCCAGCAACAATCAGGCTTCTGCTGCTGTAACTGCGATTCAGTCTTCACCTGCGCCTTTGGTGTGTGCACCTGGAAGCCAAAGTGTCACTATAAATCAAACAGCTAGTTTTGTAGCTGCTGGTAGTGGCCCTGCTTATTCTTGGAGCTCAACTGGTGGAAGTCCTACCAGTGGCAGCGGGAGTAGTTTTGCTTCTACTTTTGCCAGTCCAGGTTCGTACACTATTCGCGTTACTTCTGCTGGGCAAACAGCCAGTTGTCAATTAAATGTAATTGATTTGCCTCCACCCCCAAGTAATTCAGTTTCTGATTTATCTTTGACTAAGACCGTAAATCCCACATCTTTAAAAGTCGGAGATAGTGCTGTGTTTTCAATTGTGGTAAGGAATGAAGGTAATGTGAAAGCTCCGCTTGTGAGTGTAAAAGATGTTTTGCCTGTAGGGCTCTCTTTGACCAAGTCAGCTACCACGGTTGGAACTTTTGATTCTGGTACTGGTGTTTGGTCTGTTGGTGAGCTTTTGCCTGGATATACAGCCAGTTTGCTTTTGACTATAAAAGCGGAAAAAAATGGCAGCTTTGAAAATATCGCAGAAATTTTTACAGACGGATTTAGAGATGTAGACTCTACTCCAAATAATGGTGTAGTAGGTGAAGATGATTTAGGAAAAGCTGTGCTTACGGTTGGCGGTGGTCCCGTTCTTCCACCCGCTGGCTTCCCTCTTTTGTGGCAGCTTTTGGCCAGCACTGCTTCTTTGTCTGGTGCGGGCGCGCTTCTTGCAGCCAGAAGACGCAGAAAAATTCGCTTGTCTACTCAAGCAGATAGTGATCGCGTGGTTTAATTATTTTCTATGCGTAAATGGTTTAACTGGAAGCATGTTTGTGGCTTGCTTTTGTTGGTGGTTGGTTTAGTGCTTGCTTTTGGGCCTTTGCATCTTTTGCGCTCTGGTGGGCCTGTAAAAAATAAGACCACCCTGCATACACGTCTTGGTGTAACGCCAAGAATAGCCATGGCCAAAGAAAGTGAGTTGGTTGAGGATATTCCCGAGACCAATACTTTGATTATTCCTGAGATCGGCGTGGATACGCAAATATTGGAAGGTAAATCTATTAGCGTCTTAAAAGACGGTTTGTGGCACCGGCCCAAAACTGGCAATCCTATAGATGGTGGAAATATGGTCATCGCTGGGCATAGATACAAGTGGACGAGTGGACCAAATACTTTTTATCATTTGCCAGAGCTTCACAAAGGTAGTCGGATAAAAATCTTTTGGCAACAAAAAAAGTATGAGTACGTGGTCAGTGATATTTATACAGTATCTTCCAGTGCGGTAGATATTGAAAAACCTACCAAGGATCATGAGCTCACCCTTTTTACTTGTACATTATTGACCGCAGAAGAAAGAGTAGTGGTAAAGGCTTTACCGGTAAAATAAAGTATAAAATTATTTAGTTTCAATAATAAAAATCACCCCGCCAAGTGGCGGGGTGATTTTTATTTAATTAACCGTAGCCTCGTTTGAATCCTTGACCTTTTATTAGTAAATCTGGTACAGGATCGCCTTTTTGAGGTAGATCGGAGGAATATAATTCAGTAATTAATTCAGCTATTTCATCAATGCTTACTTCTCGTAATTGTCTGAGGTCTCTAATTTTATTCACTAGTCCTATTAGTATTACTAATGCATTGTGTCCGTCGTCTTTAGAAAAAAAACCTATTGTTCGGTTTTGTTCGCCATCCCAAATATTTATAGTCCAGTGTTCTACCCCATACTTTTTATCTTTTGTGAAGTATGGTTTAAATTTGTCTACCCCCCCTCATGAAGTTCGGCCGCTTTTCTTTCTTTGTTCATATAAATTTGACTTAACTATTTGCTCTTTCTACGTATTCACCAGTTCTGGTGTCTACCACAACCATTTCACCTTCTTTGATAAAGAGTGGGGCGTCGATTACGAGACCGGTTTCTAGGGTAATGCGTTTGGTAACTGATCCACCGCTGTCACCTTTTACTCCAGGAGGGGATTCGGTAACTTTGTAGGTAATTTTGATGGGCAGTTCAAAGGAGACTGGTCTGCCGTTGAATTTCAAAATAGTCACTTCTACTCCCTCTTTCAGAAATAGTCCTTGTTCCCCAACAGTTTCTTTGTCGAAGTCTATGGTCTCAAAAGTTTCCACTGACATGAAGTGGACCCCTGAATCATCGGTGTATAAGAAAGTAGCTTTTTCACGGGATACATCTGCTTCTTGAATTCTTTCGCCGAATTTAAAAGAGTATTCTATCACCTTGCCGGTGATTACATTGCGTAATTTGGTTTGCATGACCGGCTTTCTTTGGGCTGTGCGCATGCGGTTGCTCCACTCTACTTTGAAAGGCTCATTATTGAACAGCACAATAGTGCCGAGCTTCATGTCGTTGAGATCTAACATATGAATATTTATGTATTACATTTTACTCAGACTCGATTGTTGCATAATGCCTGCTAACGCCCGTGTGATCTGGCATTCTCTCTAATTATGCTCTCTATTTGCTCGTGTTCTGCTTTATTAATATCACCCCTGTCTAGTGCATTTTTTATTGCATTGAGGCAACCTTCTCGTGTCCCATGTTTCATTATGGTATCACCTCCGACGATAGTGATAGTCAGAAGCCCATCATTAGAAGAGCTAACTTCTAGTGGTGGAACTAATGGGTGGTTTGATTTTATGTGTATCGTCTCCATATAATAAGTGTTTAAGCGGCTACAAAAGGTAGCATGGCCATGTGGCGGGCGCGCTTGAGGGCGGTTGTCACCATGTTTTGGTGCTTTTGGCATGATCCTGTCTTTTTACGGTGCATGATTTTAGCATGCGGAGACATAAAACGACGTAAGGTAGCCGTGTCCTTGTAGTCCAAGGTTGTGATTTTGTTACTACAGAAGTAACAGTTCTTTTTGATAAGAGGGGTTTGAATATTAGGCTTCATAAAATTAAAATATTATTGATTCCATTTCTAGAATGGGATGTCTCCAACTGGTTCATCCATTTGGATGGTTGGGATTTCTTCACTTATCACCTCATTTACTTGAGGTGCCTGGTTCATAGAGTCACCTGTGTTGCTGTTTGGGTTTGATCCAGCTGGCTTGCCGCCATCTAGCATAATCAAGTTATCCGCGACTATTTCAGTACGGGATCTCTTGCTGCCGTCTTGGGCGTCCCATTGTCTAGTTTGTAGGCGACCCTGGATAAATACACGCTTGCCTTTGCTTAGGTACTGTCCTGCTATTTCTCCAAGTTTTCTCCAAAGCACTACATTATGAAATTCTGTTTGCTCTACTTTTTGTCCAGTAGCTTGATTGGTATATACATAGCTAGTAGCCACACCAATTTGGCAAACCGCTATCCCAGTGCCAGTGGTTCTCATTTCTGGATCGCGAGTAAGGCGACCAATAATCATGACTTGATTTAAGTCCATATTTTTTTATTATTTTAAAACGTTTAAAGCTTCATCTATTTGCTCATCCAAAGATATTTCTTTGGCTGGTTCTGCCACTTCTGCTTTTTCTTCCACCACACTTTCTGGAGCGACAGCTTTTTCTTCTTCCTGATTTTCTCTCTTTGGTAAATTAGCTTGAATAATCTTATCTTTTGCTAGGCGCTTTAGGTGATCGGTGATGTTGATCATCAAGTATCTGATCACTGTATTTTTCATTGTCCTGATCTTGGCGTCTAGTTTTTGTACTTGCTCTTGTGGCAAGTCAAAAGTCATGGTCACGTAAGTACCATTTTTGGTTTGTTTGATCGCGTAGGCAAGCTTTTTCTTGCCTAGGTTTTCAGTTTCAATATTTTTTGCACCAAAACTTTCAACGATGGAAAGTATTTCGGCGATTACGGTCTCCAGCTGGTCATCTGAAACAGAATTGCCCAGTAGGTAAGTGAGTTCATATCTTGGCATGAAAGATTCCTTTTTCGCACCCTTGGGCGCGAGGCTTTCATTTCCACCATTATCTAGTTATACAAACTTGTGAAAATGGGGGAAAACATGTTTAATTACCCTCTTATTATAAAGATTTTTTGGGTGTTTGTAAAGGGTGTGGTATCATATAAAAAAGGGCACAAAATAGGCTTTGAAACAAAATTTTTATCACAAAAATTGGCAAAAAAGAGGCTTCACGCTCATTGAGCTGGTGGCGTCTTTGGCTATTTTTGCTATTTTAACTTTAGGCGTGCTTGGGGCTTTGCAGTCCTTGTTTCAAACTGTAAAAGCAGCCAGAGAGCAGTCTATAATTTCTACTTTGGCTAGTCAGCGCTTGGAAATAGCCAGGAATTTACCCTACGATGAGGTGGGAACAGCCGCTGGTAACCCGGCAGGTCAGCTTCCAGATGCGGCAAGTCCTTTTTCCACTACTATAGAAGGCAAACAGTATCAAGTCTATTATGAGGTGACTTTTCAGGATGATCCAGCGGACGGAACGGTTTTGCTCGGAACAGATTCGGTTCCCGCTGATTACAAGCAAATCAAAATGTTTGTAAAAAATGTCACTAGTGGCAAAGTGTCTAGTTTCCTCACTACTATCTCACCACAAGGGCTAGAGGGCGCGGACAATTCTGGTGCTTTGTATGTGAGTGTGATCAACGCAGTTGGTGAGGTTGTGCCTAGCGTAAACGTACATATAGAAAATTTGTCAGCTAATCCGCAAATTATTTTGGATCGTCAGACAGATGTAAATGGCAAGTGGGTAGAGGTGGGTTTGCCTGCTGGTGTGAATGCTTATCATATTACAGTTTCTAAAACCGGATATTCTTCTGATCAAACTTATCCAGCGACAGCGCAAAATCCAAATCCAATTAAGCCAGATGCGACTATTGTATTTGGAAAAGTTACTCAGGTGAGTTTTGCGATTGATTTGGTGGCAGCTTTGAATATCCGCACCCTAAATGAAACCTGCCAGGCGATTTCTGGGGTGGGTATTAATTTGAAAGGCACCAAATTAATAGGTTTGAGTCCTGATGTTTTGAAGTTTGATAATAATTATACTTCAACTGGTGGGGCAGTAAGTCTGAATACTTTAGAATGGGACACTTATATCCCTACACTTCTCGCGAATCAGAGTTATGTTTTACTCGGTTCTTCTCCAATCCAGCAGATCAGTGTTTTGCCGGGTAGTACCAATGTGTTCACGTTGATTTTGGCTTCTGCTTCTACACCAAACAGCCTTTTGGTGATTGTAAAAGATGCCGCAACCGGAGCAGCGCTTCAGGGGGCTACCGTACATTTACGAAAAGGGGGTAGTGTGCCACAGGATTACAGTGGCACTACTGGTGGGAGCGTCTGGACTCAAAGTGATTGGACGGGTGGGCCTGGACAGGTGGCTTGGAGTGATGAAACTAAGTATGATACAGACAACGGAAGTGTGGATTCCAACAGCAACCCGACCGGACTTCGTTTACGAAAGGTGTCGTCTGATTATCTGTCACCTGGAATTTTAGAGTCCTCAGTTTATGACACAGGTACAGATTTGAGTAATTACACTAGTATAAATTGGCTACCGACCTCACAAGACAAAGCAGCTGAAGTAAAATTTCAAATAGCTAGTAGTAATTCTTCTACTGGTCCATGGAATTATTTTGGTCCAGATGGCACAAATAGTACTTATTATACCGTGTCTGGTAGTGCTATAAGTTCAGCCCATGACAACAATCGTTATGTGCGTTATAAAGTATTTTTTTCTACCACAAACAATAAAAAGACACCTGTGATTACAAGTTTGGTTTTGAATTACGTGTCTGGCTGCTATACTCCAGGGCAAGTGGCTTTTTACGATTTAACATCTGGTAATAATTATGATCTAGATGTGAGCCTGGCAGGATACCAGACTTATATAGAAAATAATATGACCATAAATGGCCAAAATGTTTTAGAGGTTTTACTTTCACCTTAAGTTTCGAGTATTTTTGTATTAAAAAGTATTTGTGAGTCTAAAATAAATTATAATGTTTGCTAGAGAAATAAAAATTAAAAAAGTTTTTCGCTGTTTATTTATTCAGAATAATAGTTTTCGGAAATCCGAGGCCGGTTTTACTTTGTTGGAGCTTTTGATTGCCTTGTTTGGTTTCGTGATTGTTTCTATGGGTATAGTTGCCTTGCTTTCCAATTTAGTCACAGAAAGTAGTCGGCAACAAGGGCTTTTGTCTGATCAAGATGCTGCCAGGAAGACATCTTTTACTTTTGCTAATGAAATAAGAGACGCCACCAATTCTAATACAGGCGCATATCCACTAGCGCAGGCGGGAGATCAAGAAATTATTTTTTATAGTAATGTGGATGGAGATGCTTTGGTTGAAAGAGTGCGTTATTTTGTGCAGTCAGGTCAGCTGAAAAAGGGTGTAGTAAAGCCTACGGGTAGTCCGTTGAGTTATAATTTGGGAAGTGAAGTAGTTTTGCCTGTACAAAAGAATTTGGCCAATAATACTACTCCAGTATTTCAGTATTTTGATGGGACGTATACAGGTAGTGGTAGTCCTCTGGCGCAGAGTGTAAACGTGCTGTCTGTGAGGTTTATCAAGATGAATTTAATTATTGCCAAGACTCAAACCACCGCCACCTACACAGTTAGTAGTGGGGCTACTTTGAGAAATTTAAAGGATAATTTGGGGGGTGTAAAGCAATGAAAAAGTTTCAACACAAACAATCCGGTAGTACTTTAATTTTATTAGCTCCGCTTATAGCTATCATCACTATGGGGTTGGTGGCGATTATGGGTTCTGCCACTACGCAATTACGAGTTATGCGTAGTACTGCCGCAAAAGAATTAGCCTTTCAAATTGCAGAAAGTGGTATTAATTATTATCAGTGGCACTTGGCTCATTTTCCAAGTGATTACGCAGATGGCACTGGACAGACTGGGTGCAATCCTTGCGGTCCTTTTGTAAAAGATTACAAAGATACCGACAATCAAACAGTGGTTGGTCAGTATAGTTTGAAAATCACTCCTCCTTTGACTGGGACCACCATTGTCACAATTGAGTCTACTGGTTGGACTACTAGTAATCCATCAGTGAAGCGGGTGATCACAGCTAGATACGGCATACCTTCTTTGGCAAAGTACGCTTTTTTGACCAATAGCAATGCGTGGATAGGGAGCTCTGAGTCTGTGACGGGAGAATTTCATACCAATGGCGGGGTAAGGTTTGATGGTTCGGGAAATGCGCCGATTAGTTCTGCTAGAACCACTTACTCATGCTCGTCTACTTTTGGCTGTAGTCCTACACAAACCAAACCTGGTATTTGGGGAAGTGCGCCAGCCGCTACTAAAAGTTTTTGGCAGTTCCCTGAGCCCGCAGTAGACTTCAGTGCTTGGACAGCGGACCTTGCCACTATCAAGTCAGGGGCACAAACTGCTGGGATTTACTTGCCACCATCCAGTGCGCAAGGGTATAGCTTGGTTTTCAATAGTAATGGAACAGTTACAATCTACAAAGTGACTTCTTTGCGTGCTCATGCTACAGGTACAGATGTAAACAATCAATTGCATACCGAGGACTTGGATTATAACGCAAGATCGCTCCAGTCCACTCAAAATATTCCAGCCAACGGACTTATATATATAGAGGACAGAACTTGGGTGGAAGGGGTGGTAAATGGTAGGGCTTTGGTTGCAGCGGCTCGCTTGCCTTACAATTCCGCTACTGCGCCTAGTATTATTATTCCCAATAATATCACTTATCTGGCCAAGGACGGCGCACATGTTTTAGGGCTTTTGGCGCAAAAAGATATTTTAATTTCTTATTATTCTCCAAATACTTTAGAAATAAACGCGGCCTTGATTGCTCAGAATGGCTCCGCGCAAAGATATTTTTTTGATGGAAACATCAAAACCAGCCTCACTATTTACGGAACGATTGGTAGTTACGGGGTGTGGACGTGGAGTTGGAGTAGTGGTGGTGTAACTACTAGCGGCTACCAAAACACTAGTAGTGTTTATGATGCTAATTTGCTCTACGGTCCACCGCCTAGTTTTCCTTTGACCAACGAAGGCTATAAACAAATTAGTTGGGTGAGTAATTAGTAGTGCAGTTTTCAGTTGAGCGTTTTTAGTTTTTAGTGGTTGCGTACAGAAGTAATTAAGATAACGCGGATAGATTTATTTATGATAAAGATTTCAAGAGGTTTAAAATTATTTTTTATATTATCGTTTTTATTTCTCACTCCTCACTCCTCACTCCTCACTCCTGCTCTCGCTTCTTCTCTCTTGCCTTTGCCAGAAGGTACGCAGCCAAATATTAGTGAAAATATCCAAAAGCAAGAAAGTAGTACAAATGCTGCCGGTGGAGAAGATGGCATTGATCAGACCCAGAATATAAATAGTAACAACGCAGAAGAATCTTCGTATGCAGTTGATCAGTCTAGCACACCACCTTCAGAGCAAAAGTCTTCTTCTAAAATTTGGTTGGTAATTTTGAGTTTGGGCTTGGCCATTGTTTTGATTTTTGGTGGTTATAAAATGTATAAAAAGAAATAGGGGTTGACTATCTTTCTCATATATAAGATTTCCGCAGGCTGGGCTTTGTCACCTAGTCTGCTTTTTGATATAATCGCGGAAATGAATTATGTGTAACTGTAATTTTTAGGTGTTTCCAAATAAAATAATAAGAGTTTATGCTAATAGGTTTTAATTATGTGATCGGTATAATTTTGGGTTCTGGAGTGGTTGCGGCATTCGTTTCTGGTTTGATGGGTTGGTATCTAGAAAAGCGAAGAGATAATCTGCTGCGCTTGGAAAAATTATATGGACCTTTGAGGTTCAAGCTGTCTTTGATGAGGTTGTATAGTGAAAATCAGGCTCAAGTTTTGGAACAGATAAGGCAGTATGGTGGGGCTGAATATAAAACTGCTTTAATGTTAGAACATGTTAATCCTTTAGTACTGAAATGGATAGAGTGTCGTGATGATATTAGAAAGTTGTGTGAGACAAATTCTGGACTGATTAGGAGATCGGACTATGTCCTAGTAGATAACTTTTTAGATGGATGTATTAAGAGGGAGATTACAGACGATGGTACGAATATATTAGCGGAAGATGAAGAAATGACGGAAAAGCTACTTTCTGCTGTAAAAGATTTTCAAGAAAAGTATATTTGATCATAGGGAGGCTGGGGGGGTGGTAAAGTGTGCGTGATAATTTTGTCGAAATTTCGTCTAGATTCTTTTGTTGAATTTTCTAAAATATTTCCACTACCTTAACCAAGCAGAGATGTAGTTGCCGTATTCTTGGCGTTTATGGTCGGGGAGGAGTGTGAAGCGGCCAATGGTTTTTCTGCAGCTGGTCGTGCCGCACAGGCACTGCATTTGCCAGTCGCTGTTTTCCGTCATATCGTAATCCCAAGTAAGCTCTTCGCCCGCCATTATATCTTTCATGGTCACGATGGTAAATAAATTTTGGATACCGCAGTTCGGCTCGCACGAGTGATTGAGCAGTTCGGCTATACCGGTGCTTTCTCGGTAGAGGTGGGGTGCACATTGTACTACGTGGTCGGCAATAAACTTACTTGGTAGTTGGCTTGCAAAGTCCGCTTCATGGAAGCTGCCGTCAAAGTCTCCTATTTCTTCACCTTTTTTAATATTTGCTCTAGCAAAAACCCCCAAGCCTTTGTCCGGGGTTATTTTTATAATTAGATTTCCACGCATACACTTTTATTTACGGATTAAAACCTTCATTGTGCTACTTTTTGCTTTAAAGAAAGTATCGCAAAACTTTTTTGCGGTGTGGGGGTTGTAGAGCCTGCAAGAGAAGATGTCTATGTATACATTGCCATTGGCTTCTACAAAGTGGCCGGTAAGCGATGATGTTTCTATAAGCTGCATCATGGAGTAGCCGTAGAGCTCTGGGTATCTGCCAAGTTTAACTAGGGTGGTCGGGCCGAACTTGTTTACTTTGAGTAACTTGCAGAGTGTGTTGGTAAATTCTGCAAGTTTCTTCTTGTTTTTAATGATCTGAATATCACAGCCTTTTAAATCTATATGGGTGGAAAGTCCCCAGCTGTGAGCTTTTTGATACTCATTTTTTAATTCATTGTAGGAGTTGGTTGCTCTCATTGTATCTTGTGTATTAATTATTTTAATCATAGATTATATTGGATTCTTTTAGATGTCTAAAAAAATATATAGAATTTGATATTATTAAACTTATAGTTTAAAATACAAGTATGTTTTTGACACCCAAACAAACTTTGTCAGAAAAGATCTTTTTGCTTCTTGGAAATTACCCAAAGAGCACGGCTGCTTTTATTTGGAACTCAGTTGGTAGGGAAAATTACAGCCTACAAGCGGTGTACAAGGAATTGAGAATCATGCAGAAGTTTGGATTGGTAGTAAAGGTGGGACATGTGTTTAGTTTGCGCATCTCTTATTTGCTATCTCTTTCGGAAACGCTCGGAGAGTTTAGGGATAGATATTTGCACTCTGATTTGTCGCCAGATATTTTATCCGGGAAGAATAGAAAAGTTTGGAAATTTAATAGCCTGATCAAACTCGTAAATTTTTGGGATTATTTATTGATCGGGTTAGTGTCCGCTTCTAAAACCAAAGAGCTGTTTGGTTTTTCAAAACATCCATGGTATCACTTAGCACAATCAGATGCTGAAAGTCGTTATCTTGAGGCGGTTAGGAAAGTAGGCGGGCACATATACTTAGCTTTGGGCAGTCGGACCCCACTGGATGTATGGGCGGAAAAGTTTTGGCCAAAAGACCTTGTAGATTTTGGTTATACCAAAACTTATTTTGGAATGGAAGAAAATGTTGAATTTGATGTGATTGACGACTATATTATTACAGTAAAAAAAGACTCAAAGATTTTACATGCCATAGATGATTTGTATAGTAGGGCTCCTTCAAAAATACCCACAGAAGTTTTTTTGCGCCAAGCTGCCATAAAGGTAGTTTTAGAAAATAATCCAAAGAAGGCGGAGAGTGTAAAGCGTAGATTTGCAAGATTCTTTGGATTGAGGCGACCTCTTTAAAAATGAGTGTATTTAAAAGCACCTCCTGGTGTTTTTTTGTATGCCTCTCGTGATACAATATGAGTGTAATCAAGTATATTTATTTATAAAATCAAAAATACAATGTCCATACAAAATTTTGAAGAATTGGCGAAAACGCCGCTGAGGCGGCAGGCTTTGACCATTGCCGAAAGTGCCTTGTCTGCTCTACAGCCCGAGAAAGCACTATCGAAAGTTTTGTCTTTGCAGAAGAAGCAGATAATAGTAGAAGGCAAAGCTTATGATTTAGAAGAGGGTGGACGAGTAATTTTGGTTGGATTTGGCAAGGCTGCCTTGGAGGCTGCTCGTGGAGTTTATAAGATCTTGGGCGAAAAGATTTCTTGTGGTTTTGTTTTGGATGTGCGCGAGGGTGAAGTAGGAGAAAACATAGTGTGCAAAGTGGGTACTCACCCGAGCCCCACAGTGGTAAATGTTTCCGCGACTTCTGAAATTTTACAGATGCTCCAGGGGTTATCTTCAAAGGATTTAATTATTTGTATTGTTTCTGGGGGTGGCAGCAGTCTTTTTTGTTCTCCTTGGAAAGAGACTTGCGATGTGCAGTCTCGGATAGAGAAAGAATTAACTATGTCTGGTGCTGATATAGTAGAGCTGAATACTGTAAGGAAACACTTAAGTACGGTCAAGGGTGGGCAGTTGGCTGTGCATTGTAGGCCCGCTCGGTTAGTTTCTTTGGTTTTTTCTGATGTGCCACACGGTAAGCTTTCAGATGTAGCCAGTGGTCCTACTATGCTAGATGAATCTACGGTGTTTGATGCGAAAAGTATTTTGGATAAATATGATATTTTGAAAAAGGTTGGTTTGCCTACCATAGAACTAAAAGAAACACCCAAAGATGAAAAATTGTTTTCTCATACACAAAATGTATTAGTGGTGTCTGGTGAATCTGCACTTTTGGGTGCTACAGAAAAAGCAAGGGAGCTTGGTTTTGATGTGCGGGTTTGGAATAAATCATTTACCGGTGAAGCACACGTGATAGGTTCTCAGGCGGTAAAACATGTGGGTGTTGGTGAGTGTCTTTTGGGGTCAGGAGAGAGCACGGTTTTCATGTCGGGCGAAAGTGTGGGGCAGGGAGGTAGAAATCAAGAGCTTGCCTTGGGTGCGCTTTTAAATATTTTTCCTGAACAAGTTTTGGTGGCGCTTGCAAGTGATGGTTTTGATAATACTGAATTTGCCGGAGCCATCGTAGATACAAAAACTTTAGATGAGGCTGGACGGCTGTCTTTGTCCCCCAAAGATTTTTTGATGAGTCATGATAGCTATAATTTTTTTAAACAAGTCGGTGATGGATTACTGACCGGCAAGACCGGGTTTAATGTGTCGGATATTATTATTAGTGTAAGACAAAAATTATGAACATATCTTTTTATGAAGTTGGAGATCAGGAGGCAAAGTTTTTGAATGATGCTTTGGTAGGACATAGAAATTATTTTTATCCAGAAAAGTTATCAGAAGAAAGTTTGGTGGAGACTGATACTGAAATTTTGTCTGTGTTTGTCGGTTCTGTTGTCAACAAAAAAGTTTTAGAAAAATTACCAAACTTAAAATACATCGCTGTGCGAGCTACTGGGTTTGATAATGTAGATTTAAATTACTGCAAAGAGAATGGTATCGCAGTCTCTAATGTTCCAGCTTACGGAGTCAACACTGTTGCAGAATTTACTTTCGCACTCTTGCTTTCTTTGTCTAGACATGTGCACGAGGCTTATACCAGAATTCGCGAAGAGGGAAGGTATAGTGAAAGTGGCCTGCAAGGCTTTGAGCTGTACGGAAAAAAACTTGGGATAATTGGCACTGGAAAAATTGGGGCAAGGGTGGCAGAAATTTCTCAAGGCTTTGGCATGGAGGTTGTGGCCTACGACCCATTTCCAAACAAGGATCTAGTTTCTAAGGTCGGGGTAGTGTATGGAAGCTTGAATGAAGTTTTGTCTTCTGCGGATATAGTGTCTTTGCATGTGCCGTACTCTAGCGAAAATCATCACTTGATAGATGCTTCGGCTCTGGCTTCTATGAAGTCGGGCGCGATCTTGATTAATACTGCCAGGGGCCCTTTGGTAGACACCATAGCTTTGGTTGATAGCCTACTGAACAAACATTTGGCTGGAGCCGCCCTGGATGTGTTGGAGGCAGAGGGCTATATAAAAGATGAGCTAAATTTGCTTCATACGGGACACCCTAAGGCGGGGGAGCTAGAGGCGCTTTTAGCGGATCATGTACTGGCAAAGCTACCAAATGTTTTGGTGACTCCTCATATGGCCTACTATACTAGAGAAGCTTTACATAGGATAGTTTTATCATCTGTGGACAACATTAGGTCATTTGTGGATAACAAAAAAATCAATTTAGTGACATAAAATTAAATTTTGTGTGGATAAAAAAACCTCCAAGAAGCAATTTGCTTCAAAAGGAGGTTTTTTGTTTGTGAAACACCATTAAAATAGAGTAAAAATTTAGTTTCACGAGGGTTTTTCTTTACTTTTTGCCATTCCTGAAACGGTTTCATTTTTTCATTTTTTTGATTTTGTTGGGATTCAAAACAGCTATTTTGATACATAATTTATCCTTATCATATTTGCTTGTGTAACCACTTATTTTAGAAGATATTTTTGCTAAATTAATCAAAAAGCTATCCGATATTGTTTATTAAAACTATAATAAATATATAGCTATCTTGGATATATCGGATAGCCGATATTGCAAAAATGTCAGACACAAAAACTCAAAAAACAGATCTAATATCTTTGGCTGAAGCAGCTAAAATTTCCGGGTACACCCAGGACTATTTGGGTTGGCTTTGTCGGCATGAAAAATTGGTTGGTCAGAAGATTGGTAGAAATTGGGTGGTTGCTAGAGAAGATTTGGATGCCTTATTGTCAAAATCTACCACTACTGACATTGCTGAAGATGCGTCTTCGCAATTGGAAGAGCCTACAAACTTGTCCACAGATGAGACCGTAGAAGCTCCAGATTTTTCAGGTGCGGAAATTTCTATTATTGATTCGGTTGTTGAGCCGGACAGCTCTACTACTGATGTTGCCGAAGAAACAGCTTCTCTGTCTGTAGATAGAAAAAATGATCTAGCCGTAGATGCTCCTCAGGACTTACAGGATGATCAGGTGAATACTCTAGACTTAAATATTTTAGATGGTTTAAATGTTGAGCAGTTTAGCTTCTTACCGGCCTTGCCAATTATTAGCGCAGAGGAAGGTGATAGAGAATTGATTGTAGAGGAGATGATACCAGCTTCTTCTTCTCCGAAAAATGAAAACAAAAAATCTTTTCAAAAGTTTTTTTCTTTGCCCGGGTTGTATCTTTTGCGTGGCGCGATTGCTGCTTTTTGTTTTTTGATTTTTAGTACTTTAATAAATTTCACGCCCGCCCTATTAACTTCCTGGACAGGTTCTCAGAATAAAAATATTTTTCACCAAGATATTTTCGCAGATAATTTTTCTTCTGAGTCCGGTTTGGTTTTTGAGGGTGGCGATGGCCAAGAGATTTTATCTTCAGGTGATAATATTGGCGGTGAAGTTTTGGCGGCAAAGACTACGAGTACAAATATTTTTCCTTCTATTGTTACATCCAGTAATATAAATTCTTTCATTGATGAAAGAATTTTAAACCAGCTCATTGCGCAGCAGATTCAGAATTTGGCCTCCATAGGTTTACTCAAAGGTCCAAAGGGTGACACTGGCCCTGTGGGTCCTAGCGGTACAACTGTAAACGGACAAGCAGCTGCGCCGATTCAATATTATGTTCCACAAAATCCTACGCCAACAAATTTTGGTGGTTCAATGTTGTCCGCTACAGATTTATCTGGCGGGAGAGTTTTTGCGGGGACTTTGAGTGTGAGTGGTAATGCTTCTGTTCAAGGTAATCTTTCCGTAAGCGGTGCTATCACCGGCAGCTATAATCCAGGGTTGGCTTCTGGTAGTATTTTGTTCCAGGGTGCAAATAGTTTGGCCGAAGACAGTAATCTTTTTTGGGATGATACCAATAATACTTTGGGGGTGGGGACGAACAGTCCAGATGCTTCTTCTGTGGCAGATTTTACTTCTACTACAAAAGGTCTTTTGATACCTCGGATGGACTCTACGCAAAGAGATGCAATAGCAAGCCCTGCTACTGGACTTTTGATTTACAACACGACTTCAAATCAATTTAATGTATACACGGGAGCTGTATGGACGACTATTGGTGGCGGAGGTGGTGGAAGTAGTGCTTGGTCGGATTTGACTTCTCCTATTTCTGCTTTGGCTTTGAGTATGGCGGAGTATTCATCTACTTTGAGCTGGAATACAGCTGCGACAGCAGCAAGCCTGGATGGATTTACTTTGTCTTTGACAAATGACGCCACTAATGATTTAAATACGCAAAGATTGTTTGTGGTTCAGAATGCAAATTCTACTGGTAGTAGCGCTACAGAAAGATTGGCTGTTTTAAATAATGCTGATGCTGATGAATTGGTGGCTACTGCTTTGGAGATAGCTTCAGCTGCGGGTGGCATCACCACCGCCATAGATGCAAGCGATGCGGATATAGGCACCGCCTTGGCGATTGGTTCAAATACGATCACTACCACATCTACCACCATTGCTGCCACTGAACTAGATTTATTAGATGGTCATAATGCTGCATTAGTAGATACAGATGACGCGGTTACAACTGCCATTACTGGCACAGGAGCACTCAACTCTGGAAGTATTACTTCTGGGTTTGGAAGTATTGATATTGGAGCCGACACCATTACTGCAGGTTTAATCAACGGACAGACTATTTCTTCTTCGGCTAACTTCACCGGCTCTGTTGCAATAGCAGGTGCAGTCACTGGTGCTACTTCCTACAATGGACTTGCAATTACTGCCAACACCGGAGTAATCACCAGTGGCACTTGGAATGGTACAGCCCTTACCGACACTTATGTCTCCGACACTCTTACTTCCTCCATCTTCATCGGCTCTGGCTCTACCACTAACGCAATTGACTTAGCTACAGCAGAAGTAGCAGGAACTTTGGCTGTAACTAATGGGGGTACTGGACAGACTACTTATACAGATGGGCAGTTGCTGATTGGTAATTCAACTGGCAATACTTTAACCAAAGCAACATTAACTCAAGGGGCTGGTATCACTATCACTAATGGTGGTGGTAGTATTGCTATTGCTTCTACTCTTGGTGCTGCAGTCGATCTCACCTCGGAAGTTTCCGGAATCCTTCCTGTTGCCAATGGTGGTACTGGTGCAAATACTTTAAACGACCTCATTGCTCTATCTACTAATACAACAGGAAATTACGTAGCAACAATCACAGCTGGCTCTGGTATTTCTGGTTCTTCTACTGCAGAGGGCGGGACTCCTACTATTGCACTGGGGGATCTTTCTTCTAATTGGGATCAGACAGGGGCTTTTGATATTCAATTAAACAACGCTTCCAGTGAGCTAAAGATTTTAGAATCAACCGGTGCTACTTTCTATGGAATATTTGACGTAACTGATTTATCTGGATCAGACAAAACTTACACTTTCCCAAATGCCACAGGCACTGTGATTACCACAGGAAACTTAACTGATATCTCAGGTCTTACTGACTCCCAAATCTCCGACACTCTTACTTCCTCTATCTTCATCGGTAGTGGCTCTACCACTAATGCAATTGACTTAGCTACAGCAGAAGTAGCAGGAACACTTGGAGATGCTAATGTCTCTGACGCTATCAGTATTTCTTCCTCTGGTAGTGTTCACTGGGATGCTCTAAACAACTACCCAGCTGCATGTGCTGCAGGCTCTGCTATTTCTCAACTTGCAGACACCACCAACACCTGTACTTCTTTTAATACTGACACTTCTATTACTTTACAAGATGCATACAATGCAACCAGTGGGAATACAATCACTACTACAGATGCTAGAAATATTTCTATTACTTTAGCAGATACTGCTACAGATCAAACTTTTGAAATCACTCAAGCAGGCACAGCTCTAGCTTTCAGGGTAAACGATGATGGAACGTTTACAGACTCTACTCCATTTGTGGTGGATGACAATGGAAATGTGGGTGTGGGTATAGCAGCTCCTGTGGAGCTTTTGCAGGTCTTGTCTGCTGTGGCTGATCAGGCGCGTATCCGTATAACAGAAACAGGTGACAGTACAGATGCTAATAATTCAGGGTTGGGGCTTTATGACTCAACTACTTTCAAGGGTGGATTATTTAAAACTGGTTCAACTCATCGTTTGAGTTTGTGGGATGCGAGTGCTGAAAGGCTGACGGTTGCTCAGGGTGGAAATGTGGGTGTGGGAGATACAACTCCACTGGCTCTATTTACAGTTGGCTCTGGTGATTTATATCAAGTGGATTCTTCTGGTAATACTACTTTGCAAAATCAAGCAGACTTGAGGTTTGGTGATGGTGACGGTTCTAATTACGTAGCTTTTCAGTCCGCTGCAATTGTCGGCTCTAATGTAACTTGGACCTTACCAAGTGCGGATGCAACTGGTTGTTTTCAGAGTAATGGCTCAGGAACTATCAGCATCGGTGCTTGTGGGGGTGGTTCCCAAACACCTTGGACAAGTGCTATTGATGCAGACGGTTACGCTCTTCAAGATGCTTTAAACTTAGAATTCAGAACAGCAGCAGGATCTGCTCCTGCAGGTTCAGTCATTGCTTTATATGCTGATAATAGTGGAGACTTAACTGCTAATGTGCTTACAGGCAAAACACTCAACATAGCAGTCAATGGATCAGATGAATATACATTTTCTAGTAGTGCATTGGATTTGAATAGCAACAATGTCACAAATGTTGGTACTAGCTTAACTGCGACTGCTGGTTTGACTGTATCTGCTACATCAGCGGATTTAACACTAGCTACTACTACGAGTGGCAGTATTATTTTGCAGGCCGCAAGTAGCGGTACTACTGGTAATGTAGTGATAGGAGAAGCTGGCGGCACTCCTGATTTGTTGGTTTTGGGTACAAAAACAACTGCGGGAAATCCTAGTGCTGTAGACGGTGCCATGTATTACAACAGCAACTCCGGAAAGTTTTACATTGCAGAAAGTGGTTCTTGGAAAGAGTTGTGCAACAAAACAGATGCCGCTTGTGGGGCTGGGTCTGGTAGTGCTTGGAGCGCCCTCACCAACCCTTCCGGAAATTTGACTCTTGCAAATGCTGAATACACAACTACATTTAGTTTTGATACTGCGGCTAATGCAGCAGCAAAAGATTATTTTAATTTAGTTGTGACTAACGATGCTGGTACGGATGCCGCTTCTCAACAGTTGTTGGTCTTGGCAAATGCCGATGCAGCCGGCTCTAGTGCCACAGAAGCATTTTTGGTTTTGGATAACCAAGATACAGATGAGGTTGTCTCTACTGGAATCAAAATTCAATCAGCGGCCGGACTCATCACCACCGCCATAGACATAAGTGATGCGGAAATAGATACTGCTCTAGCAATTGGTTCAAATGATATCACGGTTGGTGGTGCTACTATTTCTTCTACTGAATTTGCTAGACTAGATGGAAAAGACGCTGCTCTGGTAGACACCAACGATGCCGTCACAACCGCCATCATTGGCACAGGAGCACTCAACTCTGGAAGTATTACTTCTGGGTTTGGAAGTATTGAT
>CAZGEB010000004.1:37435-43715 GCA_964524915.1 uncultured Candidatus Saccharibacteria bacterium | reverse complement strand
GCTTTAAGTGGTACGGTTACAACCTGGTTTTTGCGGGCGATCTCTATTGCCAGATTGGCAGTCATACCAGATTTTACCAAAGCCTTTACTTCCCCACCTTCTATGCTCGCAGTAATTTTATAATTGACCACTCCAGACACCAGAGTAGAAGCCGGATCTACAGAAACAATTTTCCCATAAAATTTACGACTACTCCCCAAAGCATCAAAAGAATACTCTACTGTTTGCCCCAAAGCTATACTGGAAATATTTGCTTCACTAATATTTGATTCCACAAATAAATTATCAATGTCCTGTAGCACTACAGCGGCCTTGCCAGGACTCGCAATCTCGCCCAGCTTCACATCTACTTTTGTAACAGTGCCTGTTGCCGGAGCCCTAATAATAGTATTTTCCAAAGAGGCCAAAGCTGCAGCCACTTGCCCTTCAGCACTTACAACCTGAGCTTCTGCAGCTGAAAGATCAGCTGATCTTGCTCCAGCTTTTTTCAAAGCCAAAGCTGCTTCAGCTGCACTCACACTACTCTCTGCACTTGCCACCGCAGAATCACGAGTTTCCAAAGCAGATTTATATGCATTTGAATTAGTTACATAAACAGATGATTGTGTATTTGGGATATTCACAATCCAAGTATCGCCACTAAAGCTACTAGCAGAGAAATTTAGAGAAAGACCTTTGGTTCCAAGTGGTACTAAATTTCCGGCATTTATAGAAGCCCCACTACTAGTTTCTAATCCAGAGTAGGAATAATACAAACCCTGACCAGTTTGATACAAACTTATCTTATAACTACCTTCAGTACTACCCATATACGTCCCGCTGACACTAGGGGCCGCGCCAAGATTAGAGGTTTGTGAAACTGCCTCTAGCCCACCACTCATCAAAGCTCTACGAGCATTTTCAACCAATTGATTCTGCTGCTTTTTAGTATCCGCCAGGCTTTTTACAGCATTATCCAAAGCCACTTGACTCACCCGGACTTCTTCGGAGCTTGCACCGTCACGCACTTTTTGCAAATTTGCGCGTGCTTGAGCTAAACCGCCCCGAGATTGCAAAAGGACTGCTCTTTCAGAAGAATTATCCAATTCTGCCAAAACATCACCTTCTTTGACTTTTAGTCCGACTTTGGCTGGTAATTTTTTCACTACGCCAGAATTTTTAAAAGACAAATCCAAATCTACCCCACTCTTAACAGTCCCCGTAGACAATACAGTTTTTTTAACGTCTTGAAGTTTGGCAGTCTCAGTTTGCAAGTTTTGCTTTCCACCAGACTTTACCACAACAAAAACCACTATAGCGAGCAACAAAACAATACCAATAATATATTTAGTAATCTTCTTCATGAAATATTTATAAAATAATGAGCGGGGCGGGACTAAGGCTATTTCAGCCTGTCAATTTCTTTTTGATACACAGCAGCATTTTCTGGATAAAACACCTTGGCCTGCTCCCAAAGCGCAATTGCTTCTGTTTTCTCTTGATTACTTACAGCGATAGAAGCAAGATGTGTTGTTAGATTTACCTTGGTTCTTGGATCTACTTTAGCTAAACCATCTTGGTAGATTAATTTGAGATCAACAAACTTAGCGTCTGTTTTTTCGTCCAAAAGAGTCATTTTCCACTTCCAATAATCAGGATTAGCTGAATTGAGGCTGAGAGCACTGTCTAGGGCTTTTAGGGCTGAAGTCCAATCCTGCTTTGCCGTATAAGCAGTATAAAGTCCTGCATAGACTTTGTCTGATTTAATATAGCTCAAAGCTTCATTGTAAGCAGAGATTGACCCATCATAATCTTTTTTACCAAAAGCCACCTGGGCCTTGTTGATCGCCTTATTAAATGTGTCGGTCAAATCTGGAGTTACAGAGGAAGAAGAGTTGCTACCAGGATTCACCTGGCCACCACTTTCTCCTTCTTTTGTAGTAGAAGAATCTGGGGTATTAGTTTTGCCCTCATCACTTGTTTGTTCCTGCTTCTGACCAGGCTCTGGGTTTTTCTTATTCTTAAAAGAAAAATAATATGCTCCGCCAAGTACGAGCAACACCAAAACCAATATGATAACTTTTTTATTGAAAATTTTACTCATAAGTTTATTATAAAATAAATCTCGAGACAAAACAAGACCCCGATCCACTTTTGGCGGATCGGGGCTACTTGCTTTTTGGATGATCGTAAAATCACCCAAAGGCTTCTTTTATGGAAGCTCTAAAAACTAGTTGTTCTTAGAGATACCAGCAAGAGGCATAGACTGGATCAAGTATCCATTTCTCCAGTCAGCAGAAGAAGCAACGGCATCTTGTGTACCATCAGCATCGTCTGTGACACTGGATGAATGAGGAAGGGCAGAAGCATCTGTCCAAACCACATTAGGACCAGTTGTTACAGTTGCGCCAATTGTACCATCAGATGTTGAGTTTGCTGAATCCTGCAAACCAACAGTCACTTGAGCTGTAGTAGAGTCAAGGTCAACTAGGTAAGTATTACCTGAAGTTTGAGCTGAACTATCGTATGCCAAAGTTGTGTTGATGTAGTCATCATCAGCAGCAGTACTGAATCCAGTTGGAGTTGCCTTCAAGGTGAATTCTGTACTTGCATTGATCTGCTCTTCAGTAGACCAGGTCACGATCACTGTTGAAGTACCTTCAGCCAAAGAGTTTGTACTCTCTAGAGTAGCACCTGCAGTGTTGTGAATGTCTACAGAAGAAGTAGTGAGATCAGTTGAACCACGGTACAACTTAAATGAACCGACGGTTAGAGTGTCGTTTGTACCAACGTTGTCGTTTACCACAACAGTGAACTTTAATTGCTTTAGAGCAATAGGACCACCATTTGGATTTACAACAAACTTGTACATATCATTTTCAATGGCGTTTACCAAAGAAGTTGATACTACACCCTGACTGATAGTTGGGAATGCAGCGTGAGCTACTAGAGCGGCACCAGCAGGGTTTGCTGGAGACTCAATAGAAGGACCACTATCTGCAGCGGAAGCATCAGAAGTACCAGTTGAAGTTGAAACCGCAGTGAACACTGTCATTGTGGTTGTCAAAGCAGCACCAGTAGTACCAGCACCAAGTCCAATTGTTCCGAGCTGTAGTTTTACAGTCAAAACCTTTGAAGTATTGGCAGGGATGTTCCAGTTTAGACCAGAGAAGGTCACAGTTGTACTACCAGGCATAGAAGCAATCAAGGTAGAGCCTTCGTACAACATTACGTTCTGAGCAACTGTAGCACCAGCAGAAGGCAATGTGAAAGTAATATCAGTCACATTGAATCCTGAAGTGGCGGCTTCAAACTTGAACGCAGCACTGTCTAATGTTTGATTATCGCTAACCAAAGCAATAGTAGGAGAATTTGCGTCAACAGAAGCAGTCAAAGTGTTTACAGCGTAAGCGATAGTCTGTCCATCTGTATCTGCTGAAGTAGCAGTGACGGAAGTACCACCGATCAAAGAAGTACCAGTTACAGTCAAGTCAGTCTTGAATGAGTCTGCGGCATCAATAGCACTGTCAGATCCATCGTCAGACAAGTTTGCAAACAATTCAATACTTACACTTTGATTCTTAGGCAAGGTGTAGTTGATTGAGAAGTTGTTATCAGCTGCAGCAACTGTAGCGAGAGGTGAAGGAGAAGCAACAGTTGTGCTGCCATTCTTCACTACTACGTACATGTTGGTAATATCACCTTCGTCAAATTCAGTAGATACAACCTCGTCTACGTCAAATGACAAAGTAGACAAAAGTACATCTTCTACTGAAGAACCAGCCAAGTTCCATGAACCAATCTTGAAGTTGGTAGCAGGAAGACTTGTGGACTGGTTAGCGTAAGTGCTGTTCTTTGTCAAAGTAATACCAGTTGACGCAATGGTCAAAGTATTTGAAGAAACAGCAGAACTTGGGGCACTGAAAGAACCCAAAGAATCCATACGCTGTGCGTTTGAAGAACCAGCGGCGATAGTACCGTTGATTGTATCAGTACCAGCTGTGATACTATCTGTTCCGTCGTTGTCATAAATGTCAGCGCGGAGTTCAAGCATTACAGGAGTACCAGGAGTTACAGTGTAGTTAACGGTGTAAGAAGTGTAAGGAGTTGCCTGACTATCTTCGTTCAATGTGGCTGTTGAGCCATATTGAGTACCACCGATCAAGATTCTACCGTTCCTCAAAGAACCAATGTTAGCATCGGAAGATGAGTAAGTGGCTCTGATAGTTTCGATCTTGATAGGTTCACCGTAAGCAGTAACTTTGAAGATAGCAAGCTTCACATCACTTCCATTGTTTACCAAGTTGGTAGAAGGAGAAGTGATATCTTTCTCAATGGTCAAAGTACCACCAGAAGTACCAGAAATAGTACTTGCGGAAGCAGCTGCCCAAGGAGTTGAAGTTGGAGTAATATTTACGCCAAAGCTTGAGTCAACAAAGTCTACGTCAGCTGGACTGCGTAGTGAGAATTGTACTGTGCGAGAAGCACCAGAAACAACATCAGCATCCATTCTGACAATGCGAGAACCAGAAGCCAACATTACAGGATTTGACATGAAGTCAAAGGTAACGTAGCCATTGATGTCTACGGAAGAAGCTGTACCAACCTGAGTTCCATTTACAAACAATTTGAAGTTTGTGAAAGAAGAAGCAGGAGCTGATCCAACGTTACGTAGAGCGATTCTCTTCATCCATACGTCTCTTGTAGAAATGGTCAAAGTAGACTGCCATAGAGTTACACCAGCTGCAGGATTGATAGTCGCACCTGTAGGAGTAACAGTACCAGCAGAAACAGAGGCCAAAGTTGAAGCGGCGATAGAGTGAATGTTACCAGAAATGTTTACGGTCTGAGCTGTTCCACCTGCTGCTGTGAAAGTAGCAAGCTTGAAGCCAACTGTTTGTCCAGCTGTGCTGGTAGCGTTAACAGTTGAAGCAATGTCAGATTTTACAGCAATGGTTTTTGAACCACTGACTGTAAATAGTCCGGAAGCATTGTTGAAGGTAACAATACCGTTGCTGGCAACTGAAGCAGCATCAGTCAAACGAGTAGCCCCGTCAAAGAGGTATACGTTTGAAGGAGTAGCATCAGCAGACACACCGATTCTCTGCAAGGTTACGTTTGTAACTGCACCAGCACCTGAGAAGGTGAAGTGGGCTAGGTCAGCTGTAGCTTGACCGGCAACCAATGTAGAAGAAGCAGGAGTGTTGGCAGACAACATTGCAGTGATAGGACCTGTCTGTACTGGAGTAGTAGCGGTTGCTGTTGGGCTGAGTTGACCAGCTTGACGAGCAGCCATTACACCTGTTTGAGACATAGCCTTGTCAGCAGCATTTGCAGGTACTACATCCACGAAGCGGAAGCCCCATGAATTGAAAGTGGCAATGTCAGGAATACCTAGCAAGCCATTTGCACCTACTAATTGTACTGTACCGTTGTTGTTCACTAGTACACCAGCCCTGTGAGCTTCAGTTCCTGAGGCGACGTTTGAAGTCTTACTCAAGAAAGAAGAGTCACCGTAGAAAGCGTTGCTGAAAGAGAAGCCAAGGTCTTTGAAAACCTGAGCACTTGTGAAAGCAGCTTTCATACCGCCAGTTACCAAAGAACATTCGCCCTTTACATCACTACCTTTTGTTTCAGTAGCACAGAAAATGCCACCGTCGCGAGGGTTGATGAAAGAACCTACAGGAAGAGCCGCATCTTCAGCGGAAGCATCCATAACCTGACTCCATGAGAAGAAGCCGTAGGATAGAGCTGCACCACCAGAAGTGAAAGGCCTTCTTGTACCTTCTGGAGTAATCATCCAGACTGTACCGTCAGAAGTTTTGACAAATGATCCAACTGGATGAGCAGCAGCAAATGCCACAGGGGCAAAAGATGCCAAGATCATACCAGCAGAAGCAAATGCAACAACTAATTTTTTAATTGAATTAGGCATTTATTCTTTCTAGTTGTTCTTGAAGGATTGATTGATCAATTGTTGCAATCAATCGGTATCAAGAAGCGAGTTAATGTTTGCCGTATCGTCAAAATTTATTTATCACGCTCTAGAGTACGTAAAAAATATTTTGCGAATACGGATTATTGAATCCCCAGCTTTCAAGTGCCTCCAAATTTGTATCTAAAAAGCTAAGAAGCTAGAAAGCTACAAGCTGGCTGCTATTAAGCTGTAAGTTCGACCTAGGAGACTCAAAATTTGAGTTTAGACACAGACGCTAGCCTGCCCAAACTGATTCAAATTCTTTGTCACCCTACAACCCTGCTCAAAAAACAGGGGTCAATAACTAAAAGTAATGAAGACCTT
>CAZGEB010000004.1:5909-37335 GCA_964524915.1 uncultured Candidatus Saccharibacteria bacterium | reverse complement strand
AATATGGTCTTATAATTTGAGACGTGTATTTTTGCTATTTGTTACACCAGTAATAATAGCCAATAAACATAAGCAAACTGCAAATATTACCCGCCCAAACTATACAGTAGTATACGATAAAACATTCAAAAGGTCAAACCAAAACAACCCCCAAATAAAATCTATTTCGCCCTACACAAAAACCAAGATCTTCTGGAATCCTGCGGGTCAAATGGAGATAAATCATAATCAGTTGTCTTGATGTATTTCAAATCAGCCAATAGCAACAACTGCTTCATCTCCTCACTCGTATAAACCCTTAATTTTAAATCCTCCAGCTCACACCTACCGCCGTCGGCCAAAATAGCAGTTCTTTTTTCTACTAGCCAAAGCTCGCCACCATCACCACATAGGCTCTTAGCACCTGATACACAAAGACTATTGCGATATTCAACCGAATACCTACCCCCACTTCCGTCCAATAAATGTTCGTCCTCCTTGATTCTTTTTCCTTCACTAAAATCTTGTACAATACGGTCATAGTTTGGCATATCTATAATACAAAGTCCTTCTGGCCCCAAAACATTCGCAATACCCCGCAAAACTTCAACATTCTCTTCATCTCCAAAATAACCAAAAGAAGTATACATAGAAACAACCAGATCAAAAGCCTCACAAAAAGGCAGGCGCCTCATATCAGCAGCTACTACATTATTTAATCGAGTCTCATTAGATCCAAAAAGCTGCTTTAAAGAAGCCAAAGCTTCCCTTCGTTTATCAATGCCCACATAATCACAACCAACAAACGCCTCCTTAAGTCTGCCCTCTCCACAAGCTAAATCCAAAACACGTATATTTTCTCCAACCAAAGACGTACTGGCCCGTATATCACCAACTATGGCCCTCAAAGATATAATTTCTTGTAATGTCCTGCTTTCAGGGACAGCAAACTCTATCGGATAATTTTGTCCAAACACTTCCGGAAAAATTCCTTTTTCTTGCATAAAAAATCACTTATCAACTAGAGTAATATCCCCGCTCTCCAGATCTATCCTGGCTGAAGCACCAAAAGGTATGGTCAACTTATAATTTCCATGGCCCATCGGAAAACCAAAAACCACAGGAGTGTTATCGTGAGTAACCTTTCTAATATGAGACACGAAACTTTCTATGTTCTCTGTTGAATAAAGCTCTTTGGCCAAGCCATCTGATTCCTTAAAAGGGTGTGGGGTAATACCAGCAAACACTATAGCAGAAGCCTTTTCTAAGCTACTTTTGGAATTTATAGCTGAAATTATCACCTTAGCCTCTTCATACCCAATTTGGTCAGACTCCAACATTAAAATTCTATTGGTAAAATCTATACTTACTCCTTCATCAAGGCATGTTTTCAAGCTTTGTAAAAAACTCGGAAACAAAGCCCCGCCAACACTCGAATGAGACATATCAAGTCTTTCACCAACAAAACTCCTTATACCGCCACCAATATCAACCATCTGAGCATCAGAAAATAAATTTAATAATCGTAAACCAGCGCCCCATTTAAACACATACTTAGCAATATGATCAGGGGTATCATGACCAACCTCTGACTTACGCATAAGCATATTCCAAAAGGAATCTTCGCTGTAAGGATTTTTTCTCACACCTTGCTCGGTAGTCAAAAAAGAAAGGTGTGGACCATAAAACAATGGGCTACCAGACCTCTCATGCAGAGCTATCAATAAAGTAGAGGCTGCGCTAAAAGTACAAAATATGGGTCGGTTTTCTCTAAATGAATCATAATCTAAACGCTTCATTGTTTTCAAGGAATAACTACTACCGCTAACTGGAAAAATCGCTCTGGCTCCACTTTTAGCGGCATCATTAAACAAATCGACCTTTTTAGAAGTTGTGTCGACCGGGCTGACATGAAATTGCTCTGGAAGAGAAAATCCCTTGCCAGTCAAATACCTCCTGTAGATATCATAATTTCTATACTGCAAAGGTGGTATGTTTGCCGGAGAAGCCATAGTAACCATGTCTCCACGAGACAGACTTTCTGCCGTAAAATTATTCATGGGATATTTTTGTTAGAATCTTCGGGCTTTTATTTGGACTATAAACCACCACACCACCGCCTAACCCAAATGGGACGCCCCCATCCCAACACAAAGCCGACCTATCACTTATGCCCCACAAAACAGATTTTTTCCTTGATGATTTTATTACGGCCTCATTCAAAAAACTCTTATCAAAATGGGCACATATTTGGCCATCTACCCAGCCAAGTCCTTTACCACTTCTAAAATTTACAAACTTGTTATCCTGCCTATCAAAGTTAACATACCTATTACCAAAAATCACACTACCGGCACTCATTCCAACAATAACAGCCCCCCTTACAGAAGCAGCCTCCAAAGACCCTCTCAAATCATACTCGTCAATCGCACGCATCAAAATATCGGGGTCACCCCCGCCGAGGTAAATCAAATCCGCACGCTTTAATAAATTTACGACAAAAGTAGGAGTATGCTTGTTCCGAACCAATCTCACAGTCCTAACAAGGCCCCCAAGTCTAGAATACCTAAGGGTAAAATCTTGGATATAAGCATCTAAATCATTACTGGCGGCTGGAACAAACACTACATTTACCAAAGTCGTCTGGCCACGTTTAGCTTTTTTAATGGCAGCCGTATCCAATTTTTCAGTTTCGCCCAAACGCATTATTCCACCTCCAAACAAAAATAACCTATCTAGATTAAATTTCTTCGGCTTCTTGTTCATATATCTTTTTCACAATAGCGTCTATCTTATATTCTAACCCAACAGGGACTCCATACTGATCCCCCAAAAGATTAAACAACTCGCTCATTTCTAACGCGTCTAAATTTGCCAAATTTTTTAATATAAACTTTGTGTTCTGCTTGTATAAAAGCATCCTCGTTAAAACAAGTTGTCTCAAGGCAATATGTTTATTTCCTTGGGAGATATCGGCAAACTTTTGTCTGTCTAATTCCGAAGCCAGGACACCTCTAACTTCTGACAAAAAACGAAAATAATCAGTGCAGATACGCTCTTCATCCAAGCGCGAATCAATGGAAAACAAAACCTTGCCAGCAAGGGATTTTATATCATCATTCAATATACCCCCGCCAAAACTCGCTGCAGTGTCACCAATAGAAATAAATGCTTGATTGCGCATTTTTTCCATAACCAACCCCCTTAAATTCAAAAACAACGCCTCGACTTCTTCTTGTTCAATAGCGACACCCAATATCAACACCTCTTCCCCGCTAGGCATAAAGCACAAAGACAAAACATCATTGCGGTGCTCGAGCTGCCAATCTGAAATAGAATTACGAATTACCTGATTATACAGGTCCACCAAATTCTCAGCACCGGCCCTACCATTTCTCGCAACATATACTCCCAAATTATCCAAATCGCCGGTAATTCCAAATAAGTAGGCTTCTGGATGATCAAAATAAACCCGCAAAAGATTGATGATTAGTGGATTATAATATTTATTCCACTGCTTGTCCGGGGAAGATATGTCGTACATAAACAGAAAATTATTAGGGGGTAAATTTATTGCAAATTAACAAAAAACCTAGAGCAAATTAAGGTTCCAGGTTTTATATCTTCTATATTTTACTGGAGCGGGATACGGGAATCGAACCCGTGCCTCCAGCTTGGAAGGCTAGAGTACTACCATTATACGAATCCCGCCTACAATCAAGTTACGGCGGGCAAGCCCGCATAACTGGCTGAGCCATCCGAAGCTGTAGCGAAGGATGGTCGGGGAGCCGAGAATCGAACTCGGACTACCTGTACCCAAAACAGGCGTACTACCACTATACTACTCCCCGATCAAAATATATGCACCAAAACTAGCTAATTGGCCAGCCAGTCCATTTTAACATAAACTCAAAAAAATGCAAAAATTCACCTCACTGCACAAGAAGAGATGAATTTTATAATAAAACCTCAAGCGTTTAAGCCTGCACTACTGGGGGTGTATCACCGCCATTTACAACTGAAGTCTTGCGAAGCTTCACCGCCTCTTTGAAAGCTTCTCCAGCACGAAACTTCGGAGTGTTCAACTCTGGAATAGTAATTCGCTGAGAAGGCAGACGAGGGTTTACTCCTAGGCGAGCTTTTCTGTGAGATACTACGAACTGACCAAAACCAGAAATATTCACCTTGCCACCACTCCTTAATTGTTCGTAAATAATATTGATAAAAATATTTAGCATACGTTCAGCCTCGCCGTGAGTCACGCCGAGACGAGCCGCCAAAATATCAATCAATTCAAGCTTATTCATATATTTTAAACTTGTCTATATTATAGCACAAAAATTGGCAAATATCTCTAAGCAGCTTTATCACCTTCCTCTGGTGAATGATTTTCCAAAAACACCTTCCCTAAAACTCCATTTACAAATTTAGCGCTTCTGTCCCCACCAAAAGTCTTTGCCAGCTCCACAGCCTCATTAATAGCCACTTTCGGAGGAGTTTCTTTATAGAAGCACAACTCAAACAGACCAAGACGCAAAAGACTTCTATCAATCAAAGAAATTTGATCCAGCGGCCAATCAGGGGCATTTTTCAAAATAAGCTGATCTATAGCAGCCAAGTTCTTCACTACCCCACCAGCTAAATCCAAAACAAAATCTTTATCCACCTCGGAAGAAGAGTCTTCAGACAAGCGACCCACAATCTCAGCCAAATCTCCATTTTGATCATTAAAATCCAATTCAAAAAGTGCCTGAAGAGCAAGACTTCTAGAATAATGTCTGTTGGCCATGACTGTTGCTATCCCTAATCTTTAACCCTTCATCCTTAACCAGGACATTTGACCTAGCTAAAGATTAATGATAAATGATTAATGATAAAATTAGGCAGTAATTTTCCTGCCTTTATAAGTGCCACAATTACTGCAAGCCACGTGTGGCATTACAGCCTGACCGCAATTTTTGCACTTTGCAGTACTAATAGGCTTTTTTGCCATATGACTCCTGCGCTGATTTCTGGCAGAAATAGTTCTGCGTCTTTTTTGTACGCCCATATATTTAGGTTATAGGTTATAGGTTATAGGTTATAGAATAAAGCCAATAACCAAAATATTAATTCAAATTAAGTACTTCAATTATAAGGGATTTTTGCAAAACAGTCAAAATATCCCTAATCCTTAATCTCTAATCCTTAGACACGACAGTCATTCTCTGCCTTATTTGTTGATATTCGTAGATTCGGGCCTGATTCGTAGATTCGCATCAGAGATATAAAAAACCGCTAGATGCGGATGTGACATCAAAATAAATTATGTCCCGGATCTGGCGGCTTTTTAAAGCCCCCAATTCGCTTTAGGCGAAATCAGGAGCATAAACCCAAATAAAAAACGCGTCTGTTTTACAGTGTTGCGTTTTTGTTTGCTTTTTTAAGCCATCTTTTGGCTACAAGGTATATTTAACACCAAATCCAAACCTTTGTCAAATCATCTTTTATGGCTTAAATAAGGGTTATATTTATTTGCCCGTAATAAGCCTGTAGAGAGAAAATTCGTCAGGAGAAAATTGTGACACTAAATCTTTTTCTGCGGCTAATTTTTTAGCCTTTTCTAAATCCTCGACACTGGCATCTAGTGGCAAATCATACCTTTTTAATTCTTTTTGGTGTTGTATATACCCAGAAGCCTTCGCGCTATCACCAAGTAAAGACCTTATTGTGTCGCTCATAATACAAACACAACACCACCAAAAGACGCTTTTGTCAATTAATGACAAAAGCGTCTTTTCTTGTTTTAAGCCTATCACCTATCACCTATAAGGTATAAGGTATAAGGTATAAGGTATAAGGTATAAGGTAATCTTCTGTATTTAAGCTAGAAAGCTAAAAGCTTTGTGTTTTTAGTAATCCATTCCTCCCATACCCATTCCCCCGCCCATGCCAGCAGCAGGAGAAGCTTTTTCCTTTTCTGGTTCGTCTACTATGACCGCACCAGTGGTAATGAGTGTAGACGCAATTGAGACTGCATTCTCCAAAGCCAGGCGAGTCACTTTCACAGGATCTACTATACCAGCGCTAATCATATCTTCACGCTGTCCAGCTGCCCAATTAGTTTCCTCAAAGGCTAGGAAATCGTAGCCTGCATGATCACCTTTTGCCATTTGCACATAATTGATAATCCCAGAAACTTCAATCCCAGAATTTTCAGCAATCTGGCGCATAGGCGCTTCCATAGCGCGTCTGACAATCATTGCACCAATCTTTTCATTCTCTTTGAAGTAAGATCCGGAAGACACTTCTGCTTCTAACTTTGGAGCAAGACGGGCTAGAGCCGCCCCTCCACCAGCCACAATTCCCTCTTCTACTGCAGCGCGAGTAGCATTGAGCGCGTCCTCTATCTTGTACTTGCGGGTTTTGACTTCAGTTTCAGTTGCAGCACCAACCTTCAAAACTGCCACGCCACCAGACAATTTAGCTTTTCTTTCTACCAATTTGTCTTTATCAAAATCAGATTTAGACTCTTTAATACTAGCTTCAATTTCTGCAACCCTAGAGGCAATTGCGGTACTGTCACCCGCTCCATCTACAATTGTCGTATCGTCTTTTCTAGCAATAACTTTTTTGGCACGTCCCAACTGTTCAATTTCAGTTTTATCAAATTTCAAACCTAGATCATCTGTGATTACTTGTCCGCCCGTCAAAACTGCAATATCTGCCAACATTTCTTTTCTGCGATCACCAAATCCAGGGGCCTTGATACCCAAGACATTAAATGTGCCGCGCAGCTTATTCAAAATGAAAGTAGTCAAAGCTTCACCGTCAATGTCATCTGCAATGATCACCAATTCTTTTTTACCGCTCTGGGCAATCTTTTCCAAAAGTGGCAAAATTTCTTGAATACTGGAGACTTTCTTGTCGGTAATTAATATATAGGCATCACTCCAAACAGCTTCCATGCGAGCTGTGTCAGTCATCATGTAAGGAGAAACATACCCTTTATCAAAACGCATACCCATCACCACTTCCATCTCATCATGACCTGTCTGACTTTCTTCTACTGTGATAATACCGCCCTGGCCCACCTTTTCCATAGCTTCAGCAATAAGCTTACCCACTTCAGCGTCCAAAGATGCGATAGTAGCTACCTGCTCTATACCATCCCTACCTTTAACTTCCTTTTTCAATGAAGCCAATTGCTCTACCACAAACTTTACAGCCTTGTGCATACCGGCTTTCAGGTCATTTGCTTTGAAAGGATTGCGAAGGAGAGCCGCAAAACCCTCTTCAATCATTTTTTGTGCCAGGACTATAGCAGTAGTAGTACCATCTCCTGCTACATCATTTGTTTTGCTAGCCACTTCTTGAATCAGCTGCACACCAGTATTGGTCATTTTGTCTGCCAATTCTATATCTTTGACCACAGTTACACCGTCATCGGTAATGCTTGGACTTCCCCAAGATTTTCCCAAAACTACTGCTTTACCAGTTGGACCCAAAGTTACCTTTGCAGCATTGGCTGCTGTGTCCACACCTGTTTTGATTGCTTGCTGGGCTTGTAGCCCCATTTGTATAAGTTTAGACATAAAAAATTATTTCTGAATAGTGAATAAAGAATAGTGAATAATGAGATGATATGACCCTCTTTATTCTTTATTCATCATTCTTTATTCGATTTATTATTCTACTATCGCCAAAACATCACTTTCATCTTTTTCTGAACCTACGTACAAAACTTTGTATTCTACTTTGGTACCCTCTTCTTCCATTTCTACTTCATCGCCACTATACTTACCGAAAACCACAGTTTGACCTACTTGCAAATTCAAAGCAGCTACAGCAGGACCATTGCCCAAAGCCATGATCACGCCTTGTGCTTTTTTCTCACGGTCTGAAGTTGAAGGCAAAACTATGCCACTTTTGGTCACCTCTTCTTCTTTGGCAGGTTTAACCAAAATTCTATTTCCAATTGGTTTGATTTTGCTCATATATTTCTTTAATGCCTAATACTAAAAACTACACACTATAAACTAAAAACTAACTTTATCACTCTATCTACTAGACTGCTAATAGTTTAGCAAAAATGCAAACAGTGTCAAGAGGTCTTGTGGTACAAAACTTTCTAATATATAATATGATGTAACTATTAAGTTGGACCAGCTCATATTATGTCAAACGAACACCACCCAAAGCCAGCACAAGGTGCTGAACCTGCGTCTGTTGGCAAGTTTAACCGATGAACAGCTTTACCAAGAAGGTGGCGCGGAAAACTCAGAGTCGTTTGAACACATGCCCAAAAGCGGAAAACATGTAGTGTTTGGTGACCAAAAATACCCAGTTTTCTCGCTCAAACCAATAAAAATCCAGGCGTCATAAAAACATAAAAATCACGCCCAATAAGCATAGTTCATGGTTACTGGCCCGATAGATTATTCTAAATCGCCAAATGATCCAAAATAAAATCTTGTTTGCTCCCTGGGTGGAAAGACAGCTCGTCTTCTTCTACAACAATATGCTTTTCAGACAAATCTATTCGTGGTTTTTCTATTTTGCACAGAAGACCGTCCAGCCATTTGCCAAATTTATTATTGAGAACAAACTCCAAGGCCCTTTGTAGAAAAGGGCTTTTTTCTTGACCCAAAACAATAGGTTGCCAATTAGGAAAAACTTCCTTGATCCAATTAGCATTTTTCTGTTGAAAATCAAAAATAGCCTTGTCGCCTACTATTGGCCTGAGTTTTCCGTATTCCAAAGCTGTGTAAAAATTTCTAAAAGATGACAAATCTTTTGCTCCGGCTAAATAATGATTTAAGCAAAAACGATCCGCAATATGCTTGCCGTAACGCCTCACACCCAAAACATGAAAATAAAAAGTCACCAGCGTGCGACAAAGCCACATAAACTGAGGCTTGGTAATCACCAAAAGATCTATATCGCTGTCTTTTTTCTGTAAACCCAAAGCTTGACTACCAGCCAAAGCCACCCCTCGCAAAAAAGGAATGTATTTTAAACCCCTGGAATAAAAGGCCAGCTTCCTTTCTCTTTTGGAACCAAAAATATGCCCCAGCCAAAATTCTCTGATCTGTGATTCATTTTTCTTTAAAGCATAATGTCCGTGGAAGCTGGCGACCTCTCCAGACAAAACCAAAGAAGACACAGACTGCGATACTTCGGACACAGAAACAGTCTGACTTAGCCCACCCCCCGCCTCTCCAACTTCAGGTGAGGCAGCTAGCAAAAACCTGTGCAATTCCAAAAGCGTGGGCGAAACACCCTGCAGCTCAAAAAACTTCAAAGTTTTTAAAATTCTATCTTGCATATAGCAGTAAACAGTAAGTAGTGAGTAGTAAGTAAAAAATTGTAGCGCAACTATTCCCCCGCCTGCCGAATCCTGGCACTGGCGGGCAGGCTATTCCCTTCCCCACTAGCCACTAGCCACTAGCCACTAGCCACTAGCCACTAGCCACTAGAATATTATATCCCAAAACTATGCAGCGGCACACTCTGCCATTCACCGTATTCATCTTCCTCGAACAGCTCTGTATGATCTACAAATTCTGTATCTGACACATCATAACTCATAGTGGCGGCAGTCCCAGCCCTACCACTAAAACTTTCGTGAACATCTATCACTCTAGGCTTTAATTCCCTTTCCAAACGAAAACGCTTGCCCGTGGGTGAGTCAAACTCTACAACGTGCAGACTGCCTCTGTCTATTTCTTCACCGCTAGGACTAAGCAGGGGTAGAACTGACTCCATAACCGCATTACAAGTTTTCCTAATGCGGTCAACCAACCCCAACCATGCATCATTTGTCATAAATAATTTTAAGCAACAAGAGACAAGCGACAAGTTACAATTTCAATGATTTCATATAACCATTTAGTAGCCTGGCGACTTCATCTCTAGACATACTTAACTTAATATATTCACTATCTGCAAGATAGCCCAATCTAGCACTAAAATCTAATAAGTATTCCAATTCACTCAAAGAACCATAGGCGATATTACAAAATTGGTATTTCTCACGTTTCCCTGCTCTTGCATAGCCTTCAACGATATTAGTCGGCACTGACAAGGCGCACCTTCGAACCTGACTTATCATACCAAACAATTCTTCCTTGGGAAATCTTTTTGTGACGACATATACACGCATAGCTAATTCATCTGCCTTCTGCCAAACAATTAACCTCCTGTAACCCTTTAGATCACCATATGAATCTGCTATTGTTGCCATTGTTTTATTATCTATTGGTTATGACACTCCCTTGTATATTTTCTGCATCCTTGTCTCTGGTCTCTACATACTTGTCTCTACTGCTGGCAATTTATACAAAAACTACTCGTTCTTCCTCCTAGTTTAGCACTTTTAATTATACTGCCGCAAACCAAACACTCCTTGCCTTTTCTCCCGTACACAAAATGGTGCTTGCCCATACTCCCCCACGATCCATCGGTGCGAATAAAATCCCCCACACTAGACCCCTTGGCTTGTATGCCCAGCTTCAAAACGGGCTTAATATTATCAAAGATTTTTTGTATATCCTGTTTACTGATCGCTGAAGACTTTCTGTCTGGCCTCACTCCTGAATGAAAAAGAATTTCATCACTGTAAATATTACCAATTCCAACCACAATAATATTATCCATCAAAACTTGCTTGATAGACTTTGTACTTTTTTGAGTTTTTAATAAAAAATCCGTAAATTTAAAAGCAGAAGTCAAAGGCTCTGGGCCGTACTCCGAAAACTCTTTGACTTTGTTTAATTCGTGTCCAGCCACTAATTTTAAATAACCAAACCTTCGCACATCGTTGTAATACAAAGTACTACCGTCCACAAAATTAAAAACCACATGAGTGTGCTTGTATGGTAATTGAACTAATGGCGCGGAAGCCTTATTTAAAATTCTATACTTGCTGGCAGTTTTTTTTCTTAAACTTTCGTCTTCAAAAATAAACTGCCCGGTCATTTTCAAATGCACAAGCATGGTCAGTGTACTCACCCCACCTAACCTCCCCTTAGAAAGTGGAGGGACAAGACCGATCCGGTTCTCCCCCTGATTCAAGCGGGAGCTAGCCTGTCCGCCAGTGCCAGTCTTTGGCAGGCGGGAGGGGGTGAATTCAAAAATCAAAAGCTTTGCCCGCCTTTTGACGCCAACGACTTTTTGACCAGCTAATAAATTTTGGAATTCTAACGACTTCCTACTTGTCACTGTCCGCTTGTTGCTAATGGTTTTGGGCCCCACGCCGATAATTTTCGGCGACAAAACCTCTACGGACTTGATAGTTCGGCCTTTTAATTTCCTATTTAATTCTCTTACCACTGTTTCAACTTCTGGCAATTCAGGCATCCCAGTATATCAACTTCCAGTGCAAGGCGTCTCACGCCCATACACAATTAATCTTAAACCCAAAAACCTTCTCCCTTGAGTAGTCTTTAAATAGTGCTCGCGACGCCTAGCATCTTCTTTATTAAGGCATGCCTCGTAATAAACCAACCTGAAAGGCCTGCGAAACTTCGTGGACACAGAACAACCTTTTTGATGTTCTTCTAATCTACGCCGCAAATCACTAGTATAACCAATATATCGCTTACCATCCAGTAGACTCTCCAAAACGTACACATAGAAGAACATCCTGGAAGTTGTATTACTGGGCATGAAATTAGTGTAAAGAGAAAAGAGAAAAGTGTAAAGTCTCCTATGCCGCCTATTTAGTCCTGCCTCTTGGATTAACCACATGCCCATGAGTCGTCACGATAACAGGTGCGCCAGAATGTGTTTTATACTCACCACCATGACTACTTACCACTCCACACAAAACCAAACCACTATCATGATTTGGAGCGGAGCCAGTAAATAATGCCTCCAAGGGCTCAACATCGACAACGTCATGGTCACGTTTAGGAACCTCTGCCAAATCCCCACCAATTACTTCGGTCATAAAATTAAACAAAGCCTTTATTTACTAATAAATTAATAAGGTAGCGCAAATCTGTCGGCTTTTATACAAGATGCGCCAAGCCATAAACCCAAATAAAAACCTGCATTTGGTGCAGGTTTTGAGGTTTTAACTAAATATTATGAAACAAATCTCAAATCCTGCAATTGGCAAACCAGACCTTCTTAATAAGAAGACCTTGGGACAAAATTGCCATATTGGAAGTAAAAGATTTCATAACTAGAATAATTATATTCCTGAAAAATAAATTGTCAAGCCACATTTGTGGAAAAATCTAAAACAAATTATCACAAATTTACTGCACAGTATACTTCACATAGGCTGGCTCATGCTGGACAAGCTCTTCTTCACTAAACCAGACCTTTATTTCCTGCCCCGCCTCTTCTACGCTACCAGAAGCATGAATCAAATTGTATATGCCAACGTTTTTTGAATCTGCATGTTTAAAAGAAACGTGCGCATAGTCCCCACGGATAGTCCCAGGCGCAGCTGACTTCGGCTCTGTGCCACCAATCATTTTTCTGACCAATTCCACAGCCTCAATACCCTCTAGGCATACAGCAACTACAGGGCCAGACATGAGCATGTCTATCATTAAATTTCTCACAGCCTCACCACGCCTGACCGCCAAGTCTTCAGTATAATGTTTTTCTGCATGAGCCCTCTGCGGCTGCAGCATTTTCATGCCCACCAATTTTAACCCGACTCTTTCAAACCTCTGCAAAATTTCACCGACTAAACCCCTCTCCAAAGTATCCGGTTTAAGTAAAACCAAAGTTCTTTCTAAATGCATATAAATTTTATTCACTAATAATAGCTTTTTCAATTATCACTGGAGTTTTAGGAGAGCCGTCGGGAGAGCCAGCTGGCACGAGTTCCACTTTGGCAATTTTATCTACCACGTCCATCCCAGCGACCACATTACCGAAGACTGTATACTGTCCATCCAGCATAGCCAGATCTTGCAAAGCAATATAAAATTGACTACCTGAAGATTCTTTTTTGGGATTTACTGCATCTGGAAGCCTGGCCATGGCAAGAGCCCCTCTTGTGTGCTTGAGCTTGATTTCAGATGGCACTGTATAGCCCGGGCCACCTGTACCGTCCCCCTTAGGATCACCGCCCTGGATAACAAATCCTGGAGCTATGCGATGAAAATGTAAGCAGTCATAAAATCCACTAGCTATCAACTTTTTAAAATTCTCTACTGTTTGTGGAGCAGCTGTAGAGTCTAATTTAATTTTTACATCCCCAAAGCCAGCTATGGTAAGCACTGCTATGTCGCCTTTTGGCGCCACTGTCTTTTTGATAGTGGCAGCATCCACATTTTTTGGTGTGCACTGTGGCACTACAGCAGTAGTGTCTTTGGTTTGATTATCATTCATGGTTGTTTTTTCCTCTTTAGACGACAAACTAGTAACCACCCATACTACAATGGCGAGCACGACCACTCCAGCTATTACAAACGGCAAATATTTTTTATTCATATAATTTTTACAATTTCTCATGCCTACCCCGTGTCATTCCGGAATTTTTTGCTTTGAAAAAATATCCGGAATCCAGCATTATAAATTTTTCATACAAATACATGGATCCCGTATCGCGCTCATACTCAGCCAGTTGGCGGGTTCGCTTGTACGGGATGACACACAAAAATCAAACGTCATCACTTTCAACTTTTTTAGTTTAGCATTATTTTAATAAATATGTCCACCACAGTTTTTTCTATCATCCCAACCCCCATTGAATGAACCAGTCCAGTAATACCAGGAATAAGGGGGGTCCTTTTTTCTATCATTGCGATACCGATGCGGCGTCAGGAGCAGCAATCTAGTTTTATTATTTGTTGCTAGATTGCCGCGTCGCTCGTCAAAGCACTCGCTCCTCGCAATGACAATTAACACCCAAAAACAAAAACTCCCCCTTTCGGAGGAGTTTTCGGTCTTCAAGCTGACAGCTAGAAAGCTACAAGCTAAGAAGCTATTTGACTATTTTATAATTTTAGTTACAACGCCCACCTACGCCAAGGCTACGGCGGGCAGTTGACTACTTAATTATTTTAGTTACAACGCCAGCTCCAACAGTACGTCCGCCCTCTCTTATAGCGAACTTGCCCTTTTCTTCAAGAGCCACTGGAGTGATCAACTTCACAGTGATTGTGATAGTGTCTCCTGGCATAACCATTTCAGTACCAGCTGGCAAAATTACTTCACCAGTCACGTCTGTAGTACGGACGTAGAATTGAGGCTTGTAACCTTTGAAGAATGGAGTATGTCTTCCGCCTTCTTCTTTGGTCAAAACATAGATTTCAGCTTCAAATTCAGTATGAGGAGTAATACTTCCTGGCTTGGCCAAAACTTGACCGCGCTCCACTTCATCTTTCTTGGTACCGCGGAGCAAAAGTCCTGCATTGTCTCCAGCCATACCTTTATCCAACTGCTTGTTGAACATTTCAATACCAGTAACAACTGTATTTGCTGTTGGCTTAAGTCCTACGATTTCAACTGGATCATTCAGATTGATGATACCGCGCTCAATTCTACCAGTTACCACAGTTCCTCTGCCTTCAATAGTGAAGATGTCTTCAATAGGCATCAAGAAAGGCTGATCAGTGGCTCTAACTGGATCTGGGATAAAGGTATCCAAAGCTTCCATAAGCTTCATGATAGACTGACTACCCATTTCACCTTCATCGCCTTCAAGAGCTTTCAAGGCACTGCCGCGAATGATTGGAGTAGTAGCACCAGGGAATTCGTACTTGGTCAAAAGATCGCGAATTTCTTCTTCTACCAAATCCAAAAGTTCTGGATCCTGAACCATATCACACTTGTTCATGTAAACAACAATGTATGGTACACCCACCTGACGAGCAAGCAAGATGTGTTCGCGAGTCTGAGGCATAGGTCCATCTGTAGCAGACACAACCAAGATAGCACCATCCATTTGAGCTGCACCAGTGATCATGTTCTTGATGTAGTCAGCGTGACCTGGACAGTCTACGTGAGCATAGTGACGCTTCTCTGTCTGGTACTCAGCATGAGAGGTGTTGATGGTAATACCACGAGCCTTCTCTTCAGGAGCATTGTCAATACTGTCATAGCTACGAGCTTTTGCAAAACCAAGCTTTGCAAGCACGGTAGCAATGGCCGCGGTCAAAGTAGTTTTGCCGTGGTCAACGTGTCCAATAGTTCCCACGTTTACGTGAGTCTTGGAACGATCAAACATTTCTGCTGCCATTTGATATTTTCCTTTTTTCTCCCACCCGAGAAACCCTTATCCCTAATTCATTTCAAAAAAAGAATCAGAGCCAAGAGTGTCTCTTTTCCTCCCACCGAAGGCGGGATGTCCAGGGCAGAAAATTAATGATTAATTTTTAAAAACTAGCAAACTAATTATAAAAGTATTCTCCAAATTCGTCAAACAGAAAACCCAAGCCCATCCTCATCCCAAGAAGGATCAATTACTTCTTGAAACTCAGCCTTTGGCACCTTGTGCCAATTCTGCAAAACAGACTTTACAGACACTGGACCACCAGCTGTCATAGCAGTAGGCTGGGCTAAACGACGAGGAGAAGCACCCTCCACCTCGTCGTTTAGTTGCACTTGCGTAATCTGCTTATTTATAACTTCTGCATCTACCGTATCATCTTCTGCAATTGTCACTACGCCACCCTTCAATTTTTGATAGTGCTTGGCACCCAAAATTACCAACTGCAAATCACCTTTATGGTCAAGAATAAAAACCTTCCCATCTTCATCCTGACAAAGCTTTAAAATGTCTTGAAGTGATTGCATATGAATTAGTGGCTAGTGGCTAGTGGCTAGTGGCTAGAAATAATTTTAATCCGTAATCCGTAATCCGTAATTAGATTTTACTGCATTCCTTTTCTAGCGTTCATACCAGCGCGACTTTCAATAATCTTCTGTGCGATATTATTCGGTACTTCAGCATAGTGTGAAAATTCCATAGTAGAACTTGCTTGTCCTTGAGACATACTTCGAAGTGCTGTTGCATAACCAAACATTTCAGACAAAGGCACAGTAGCACTGATAACTTTCAAGTGTAGTCTCTCAGTCATTTCTTTGATCTGAGCACGGCGACTATTCAAGTCTCCGATCACATCTCCCATAGCAGACTCAGGACACAAAACTTCCACTTTCATTACAGGCTCCAAAATCACAGGAGAAGCTTTCTTGACTGCATCTTGAAGTGCTTTAGAGGCTGCGATCTTGAATGCCATTTCACTAGAGTCCACTTCGTGATATGAACCATCATATACAGCGGCCTTGAAGTCAACCAAAGGATAGCCTGCAATCACGCCGCTTGAAGCTGCTTCTTGAATACCCTTGTCGATTGGCTTGATGTACTCGCGAGGAATCACACCACCCACAATTTCATCCAAGAATTCATAACCCTTACCTCTTTCTTGTGGTTCCACACGCAAGTAAACATGACCGTACTGTCCTTTTCCACCAGTCTGACGGATGTACTTGTTTTCTGCGGTAGCTGTAGCGCGGATAGTTTCCTTGTAAGCTACTTCTGGCTTTCCTACATTGACTTCTACTTTGAATTCACGCTTCATTCTGTCTACCAAAATCTCCAAGTGCAACTCACCCATACCAGCGATAATGGTTTGAGCAGTTTCTTCGTTTGTAGAAACTTTAAATGTAGGATCTTCACCAGCAAGCTTAGACAAGGCAATGCCCATTTTTTCTTGGTCAGCCTTGGTCTTTGGCTCCACGGCCATAGAAATCACAGGGTCTGCAAACTTGATAGTTTCTAAAATAATCGGCTTATCTTCTGCACACAAAGTATCTCCAGTAAATGTATCCTTTGGCCCAACCAAAGCTACGATATCTCCAGCAAATACCTCTTTCACTTCTTCTCTTTGATCAGCCTTCATGCGTACAATACGACCCACGCGTTCTCTGCCGCCGCGAGTAGAATTCATCACGTAAGAACCAGCCTCTAAGTGTCCAGAATAAACGCGGAAGAAAGCTAGGTTTCCCACAAAAGGATCGGTAGCGATCTTGAAAGCCAGAGCAGTGAAAGGCTCTTCGTCAGTGGGCATCCGAGAAATCTCAGCTTCGGTTTTTGGATCAGTGCCCTTGACCGCGCCTCTATCTTCTGGACTTGGCAAGAAGTTCACCACACTATCCAAAATCATCTGCACGATAATACCTCTACCATCCCCACCTACAACTGGAAAGAATTGACCGGTTTGAGTAGCCTTACGAATAGCAGAGAGCAATTCCTGCTCGGTTGGTTCAGTACCACCCAAATATCTTTCCATCAGCTCGTCGTCGTACTCCACTACCTTTTCTACGAGCTTGTGTCGCCATTCTTTTGCTTTCTCAAGCATGTCTGCTGGCACTTCACCGATAGTAAATTCTTTATCTGTAAAATCTTTATAGGTGTAGGCTTTCATTTGCACCAAATCCACTACACCGCAAATATCTTTTTCAAACCCAATAGGAATTTGAATTGGAAAAGCGTTTGGATTGAGTCTTTTGTGAATACTATCCAAAGACTTCCAAAAATCTCCACCGGTTTGGTTGATTTTATTAATGAAACAAATACGAGGCACACCGTATTTATCTGCCTGTCTCCAAACAGTTTCACTTTGTGGCTCTACGCCCATCTTCCCGTCAAAAACAGTCACGGCTCCATCCAAAACGCGCAAACTTCTTTCTACTTCTACAGTAAAGTCTACGTGTCCAGGAGTATCTATAATGTTGATTTGATACTTCACGTCCGGTGCAAGCTTGATGTATTGTGGTGTCCAATAACAAGTCACAGCAGCAGAAGTAATAGTAATACCTCTTTCGCGTTCCTGCTCCATCCAGTCAGTCACAGTAGCACCATCATGCACTGCACCGATTTTGTGAATCATACCGGTGTTGTACAAAATACCTTCAGTGGTAGTTGTCTTGCCCGCATCAATGTGGGCGATGATACCGATATTTCTTAAATTTTTGATTGCGTATTGTCTGGGCATAAAAAAACAAATTAAAGATTAAAAATTACGAGTTACGAGTTGAGATGCATTATACCTTGTCTTCTTTGCGATACTTATCCAAATAGACTATAAATGCACCTATCTGCGAAGATAACTTTGTCACTTGCTCAACTATATTAACCCTAACAGAAATATCCACATAACCTGCCAATTCAGCTATATATAATTGACTACGGACCTCCCCAAGAGAACCCTTGGCGACTCTCAAGAAATAAACAAATTCATTGTTATTATTTCTTTCAAACCCTTCAGCAATATTAGAACTAACTGATATAATCGCTCGACGTATCTGATCGCGCAAAGCAAAATCTTTGTTAAAGCCGCCAACCAAAGTCAAATCATAAATCAACTTGGCGACAACAAGCGAGTCTTTCCAAATATCTAAATCTTGAAAATTATTAATTGTCATGATTTGTAATCACCAACTCGCAACTCTCAAAAACCCGTAACTCGCAATACCCCAAGCTATTTCCTCTTTTGTCCAAATCTTGCGAAGTGGGCAAAGGCGCGGTTAGATTCTGCCATACGGTGTACATCTTCACGCTTCTTGAAAGCTGCTCCCAGGCGATTATAAGCATCCAAAATTTCACCCGCCAATTTTTGATGCATAGGCACACCTTTACGGCTACGTGCCGCTGCAATCATCCATTTCATACCCAAGGTAGTTTTGCGAGGTTCTGGAACTTCCATTGGCACTTGGTAGTTTGATCCACCAATACGCCTACCTTTCACCTCCAAAATTGGGCAAACATTACGAAGGGCAATGTCAAAAACTTCTGTGGCGCTCAAATTCTTCTGAGCACTATCAGCTTCTTCGGATACCCCACCTGCATCTACAGTCACAGCTTTCTTACCCTTAGCTGGCCTTGCAGCCTGTTGAGTAGTGGTAGTTTGCTTCACCGCAACTATAGTTGGATCTTTGGCGATCTTGTCATCCAAAAACTCCAAGGCACTATAAAAAACATCTTGGGCAACACTTTTCTTGCCCCGAGTCATCAAATAATTGATAAATTTCGCATAACGAGTGCTGTGAAATTTCGGATCAGCCGCTGGCACTCTGCGAATAAAACTTCTGGCTCTTCTTGGCATATATAATAGTTAGCTTATAGACTTTACCTTATACCTTATAGGATGCTCCAAGCCCCCCTATCAGGTAAAAGGTATCAGGTATAAGGTATTTACTTAGGTTTCTTTGCTCCGTATTTACTCCTACCACGCTTTCTCCCGTCGACTCCGAGAGCGTCTAGCTTTCCACGTACAATGTGATATCTCACACCAGGCAAGTCCTTTACAGCACCGCCACGAAGCAAAACCACACTGTGTTCCTGCAAATTGTGACCAATTCCAGGAATATAGGCCAAAACTTCCATACCGTTCGTTAACTTCACCTTGGCAACTTTTCTCAAAGCTGAGTTTGGTTTTCTAGGTGTAGTTGTATAAACTTTCAAACACACCCCTCTTGCAAAAGGTGCCCCTTTAATAGTAAAGGGTTTATTCTTGATCAGGTTCAGTCTTCTGCGTAGCGCAGGCCCTGCAGGCTTGGCCACCAAAGGCTTTCTTCCTTTTCGTACAAGTTGATTAATTGTTGGCATAATGTATTAGCTTATAGCTGTTAGCTTATAGCTGTTAGCTTCCAAAAGGCACCCCCTAGAAAGCTAATAAGCTAAAAGCTAGCAAACTATTAAATAAAAACGCGTCCAGATAGACGCGCAAAATTATACAAAATAATATGTTCGTCTAGCTGGTACTCCACCTTAGGTGGATCCGCCTTTGAGGCAGACTTTAATAAATAAAGATATTCCCAAAACTAGAAATATTCAATTGCTTTAATAATACTACAAATCCAAGACTTTCGTCAAATAAAGCCATTTTTCAATATAAAGCTCCTGTGGGCGAGCTTTTACATCTATTTTACAACTAATCAATGCTTTTTCCACCACCTCTTTGGACAGACCTAAATTACTGGACAAGGAATTGAGTAGTGTTTTCCTCTTGCCCAAAAACGCCGCCTTCGCCAGTTTAAAAATCTTTCCCTCTTCTTCTGCTGTTATCTCCTGAACACTGGATGAATTAACATTTAAATTTTTTAATTTAGGATTTTGAATTTGTTTAGAAATTGGAAATTTGACATTGGAAATTTGGAGTCTTACGACACTACTATCCACTTTCGGCATCGGATAAAAACTCCTCGCCAAAACTTTAAATTTCATTTCTGGCACACTCTTCATTTGCACAGCAAGCGAAAGCAGAGACATGTCCCCTGCCTTTGCAGTCATCCTTTCTGCCACTTCCTTTTGCACTAGCAAGGTAATGCTTTCTGGCTTTGATTCTAAATTTAATAATAGAGGCACCAGCTTTCCAGTAATATAGTAAGGAATATTCCCAATAACTTTGTAGCCACTAGGAAAGCGGGGTCTTGACTCTCCCCTAGTGAGGTGAGAGTGGCCAGAGGCCGAGAGAGGTTGCCCCTGCATCCAATTTGCAATTTGTAATTTATAATTTGAAATTTTCAAAGCATCCCCCCACTCTATATATAGTTTGCCTTCAAACTCTTTTGCGAGCGCGTTCAGTATTGGAGAAAAACCCCGATCCTTTTCTATAGCAAAAACTTTCGCCCCCTTTTCCAAAAGTTTGCGAGTCAAATTCCCTATTCCAGGACCTATTTCAATTACAAAATCTCCGGAGTGAATATCTGCAGCCTCTACTATATTCTCCAGTACAAGTTCATCCACCAAAAAATTCTGCCCCAGAATCTTATTCGGCGACAGCCCATACTGCTGCAACAACTCCTCCACAAATGTCTTTTGAATATTCTTTTTCATTCTCAGATTATAGCACCAAAATCAATGTTTAAGTATTTGGATAGAACATCTTTTTGGGTTCATAGATACACTCACACTAGCAATGCCACCAATGGGAAAAACGATCTTTGGGTCAGTATGACCAAAATCTACATTAGCAATAATTGGGATATTCTGCAATTGCGGGCGACTTTTCAAAATCGTTTTTAACCTTTGCTTCGTCATCCCACTAGCTTTTTGAAAACGCCCCAACACCAAAGCGCCCACACCCGAAAAACCAACAACCTGCAGTAGAGATTGCAGGTCACGATCAAAAGCATAGTAAGGGGTTTCATGATCATCCTCTAAAAATAAAATACTATTTTTCAATCCGGGAAAATATTTAGTTCCCTGTAGTAAATTCAAAGTACACAGATTTCCTCCAACCACCCTTCCAGAAGCCACACCCTCGTAAACGGGTAGCCAACCCAAACCCTTTTCTGCAGCAGCCTTACGCGAGTCACGAAAAACCAAAGACGGCTCTACGCTAAATGCCTGTTTTTCAAACAGGCATTTAGTTAAATACTCTAAAGTATATCCCGCAACTTCTCCAGCAGTAGCCAACGAACTACAATTTGGTCCAGAATAAGTCACGATGCCAGATTTAGTTAAAATAGCATTTTGCAACGCAGTTATGTCAGAAAAACCACAAAATATCTTTGCATTACCACGAATCAAATCCCAATCAATATACTCCAAAAGAGAATTTGAATTAAAACCACCACGCACAGCAAAGATGGCTTTTACCTTTTTATCCAAAAAAGCTTCGTGTAAGTCCTCTAACCTGCAATGCACGGGTGAAGATCCAAACCTATCTCTAACAAATAAATTATTAGAAAAAGTAACTCGTAGCCCCAAAGATTCAAGCGCCCCAACCCCAGATTTCAACACTCTAGCATCAACAGTACCTGCAGAACAAGATGGGGCTATAACCCTCACCTCGTCACCGCCTTTTAATTTTTCTGGAAAAATAATTTTCATACCTTTGCAATCTTTTTAATAGTACTCCAAAATTCCACCAACTCACGAACCGGCTTATTTATAGCCCACGGGTGAACATACAAAGACTCACCCTGCAACAGCAAATCGTATTGGGTAAAGTGCTTGGCCGTTTCTGGCTTCGTAAACAACCACGAAACCCGACCTGCGGCTCGCCTTAATCGTTCACCTGAATCTTTCTTAAGCGCAACCGCATCATTAAATAAGCTGCCAGTTTTGGCGAGACTAGCCACCGCCACATTTGCTTTTTTGCACTCCTCATAAGCCTCAACCAAGCTAATAATTAAATCTTTATCAGAAGTTGGCCCAGCCAACCCAATACTACTCAAAGAAACCATATCAACCTTGGCGTCTTTGGGTATTCGCAACTTAGTAGAGCCACTAGACACACAAGAATACAGCTCAGATATCAAATCTGACATTTTTCCCAATCCCCGATAATCTTGTCCTATATATTTATGCATACTTAAACCGGCTATTTGGATAACCTCCTCCTTACCACTATATTGTAAATCAACAATAGCATCTATCAATATAGCAACAGGGTTTGGAATTATCCACCCAGCAGCATCACGAGACACATTCACACCACACACCCCATCTCTAACTAATTTACCGAAATTCAATACTTCATCACGACTAGTTTCTCCCAGAGCATTTACTTTGCGCTCCCATAAATGCGGCATCTTCTTAGTAACCAATTCTAAAATCTGAAGCACTTCTTCGCCGTTCCCCTCAAGCCACTCTCCATATGGCACACAGTCAGCTTTTGGAAATGCCCTAAGCACCGATTCTTGACACACACTGGCCAAGGGTCTACCCTCTTCAACAAAAGAAAACCTACCAGATGATCTTATAATCCTATTATGGCTACTTAAAACATCACCCCTAGCCACCACTTCACCCGAGCCTTCCGCAATCACACAAGCTGGCTGAAACAAGTTGTCCTTTGTTTGTATATTTGTGTCAACCAATCTTACCTTTACGCCCTGGTCCAAATTTACCATGTCACTCAATCTCTGATTTCCAATGTGTGGTGTCCGAATGTGCTCAACACCTCGAAACTCCCTAGCCTCCAAAACATCAGCCAAACTGTAATCATCCCTAATCTCAAAATTTAACATATTAAAAAAGTTAGCAAATAAAAAACCCGCCGCAAATTAGCGACGGGTTGATAACAAGAAAAACACCAAATATCAACTTCCACGCCAATTTGCACGCACAAAATGCCACCATGCAAAATGATGTTCAGTTGTGATAATTGTAAATTTAAAAAGATAAAAGTTCATAAAAAAATAAAACCCCTCAGCCAATTAGCTAAGGGGTTGAAAAAATAAAAATAATCCTAAATCAACTCAAAAGCCAATTTGCACGCACAAAATGCCACACATCCATGTGGCCCCAAAAATGTACGCCCGCAAATTGAATAGATCGCTGATTCATATTTACAAATTAATTGTATAACAACCCAAAAAATAAAGCAAATCTAATCTTCCATATCCTCATAAGTATACCCAGAGCTGCTGGGTCTTGAGGAGTATGGCATTTTGTGACTACTTCCATTCCATTTTATATTCTCTTCTGGCAGGTGCCGCAAAAAACGAGAAGGCGGACTGTTGCGAAAACTACCTGCAAGCATGCGTGATTTTGCATAAGTCAAAAAAAGCTGTTTGCGAGCACGAGTCATAGCAACATACGCAAGACGAACTTCTTCGGCAAGTTCCTCGGGTTTAAATGAAACACGGGCATGCGGCAGTACCCCTTCTTCCCAGCCTGTAACAAAAACTGTATCAAACTCCAAACCTTTGGCTGCATGAATAGTCATCAGCTGCACACACTTTTCATTACTCTCTTCTCCAGCCTCAGCCAAAAGCGCAGCTTCTTCCAAAAGTTTGTCCGCACCCTCCCTCCAGGGCATTCCCCCACACCGAGTTTGGGCAACGCTTATCAGCTCCAAAATATTTTCCCACCTAGACTCTCCTTGCTCTGTACCATCTTTGAGTAAAATTTCAAATTCAAATTTTTTCACAATCTTTTGCAAAATATTTCCGACCGAATCATTTATTTCAGATTGCCACAACAAAGAAAGTTGTCCCAAAAACTTTAAAACATTTGCTTTTTGTTTAGTTTGCAAACTAGAAGCCGATAGATTTTGAATAGCAGTATCAAAAAAGTTTGTCGTAACATCTGGTCCAAAACCACTACTACTCATAGACATCAAATTTGCTAAAGCAGGAAAAGATTTCTCTCCCACACCCAAAGGCAGTACATCCACTACTCTACCCAAAGCCACTGCATCCTGAGGGTTAAGTAATATTCGCAATATCGCCAACACATCTTTGACTTCTTTTCTTTGATAAAACTTCGTCCCGCCAACTATTCTATATTTAATACCAGAACTAATAAAAACTTCTTCGAGTGCACGCGACTGACCGTGAGTACGATACAAAACCGCGATCTCCCCTAAAATATTTGGATCTAAATCATCTCCCAGCCCGTGGACTTTCCAAAAACTATTTGTCTTGGTTTTGGCGCTGGATAAATATTTATCCAAAAGTCCGCCCCCAGAAAAACTACTTTCTTCTTCGTATTCATAATCAAGCAAATCACCACCGTCTTCATTAGTTTCAATATTTTTTGATGCCGCAATCCTAGCAATAGTCTTGGCCACAAAAACTGCTTCATCAGCTTCATCCTGTAGCTCAGCTATGGTCACTTTCTCTCCCCCAATTGTTTCTGTCCACAACTTTTTTTGACTATGTCCAGAACTAGAAGCCAAAACTTTTGCAGCCGCATCCAAAATATGCACAGTGGAACGATAATTCTGCTCTAAGTGAATAACGGTGACAGGCGCAAAATCTTCTTGAAAATTTTGCCAATTAGAAAAATCACTGCCCCTAAACCCGTAAATACTTTGCGCGTCATCCCCCACTGCAAAGATTTGTCCTTTGCGGCACAAAAGTTTTAACCATGCGTACTGTGCAGGGTTGGTGTCTTGATACTCATCCACCAAAACATAAGAAAAACGTCTTTGGTATTCGGATAAAACTTCTGGAAATTTTCGCCACAACTTCACTGGCAAAATGATCAAATCATCAAAATCAGCTGCCCCACTCTGCAGTAATTCTTTTTGATAAAGCTCAAAAGCCTTTTTGGCAAACGGTATAAGTGGCGGCGGTAAATTTGGAGTCCACTCCTCGGGCTCCACCAAAGCATTTTTGGCCGAGCTGATCAAATTTAAAATCCAAGGAGCTTTTAATTTCTCTGGGATCTCACACTCTTTGATAATTTTCTTTATGAGCTTACCTGCATCATCGTCATCAAAAATCGTAAAATTCTTTGGCAGACCCATCAAGTGCCCATGCTGTCTCAAAATCCTCACCCCCATGGAGTGAAAAGTGCCCAAAGTCGGGGAAGACAAGGAGTGAGGAGTGAGTCCGCCAGCTGGCGGAGAGGAGTGAGATTGCGACTCAAGCCTCAAGTCTCTCGTCTCATTACTAAGTAATGCCCGCACTCGGCCCTGCATTTCCTTCGCAGCTTTGTTGGTAAAGGTCAAAGCCAAGATATTCTCTGGGGACACCAGCCCCTGCTCTATTAAATAGGCAATTCTATAAACCAAAACCCTGGTTTTGCCACTCCCCGCCCCAGCAGAAACCAAGACTGGCGAGAGGGGGGCCTTCACTGCTTCTAACTGCTCTTTGTTTAAAATTGCAAGGTCAATCATAAAAATTGGTCTGAAATAAGCCTAAAAAAATAAAAGTGGTCGTGTTCAAGTGCCTTTTTAGCACACCTTGGATAACTTTCTTGAATTTGAAGTAGGATGATTGCTAAACTCCTAAATGTACATTTATAATAATGATTTTGTGACGTTTTTTGACTGGTGGTTTCCACGGCAGCAGAGTCTCTAAAACAGCAAAGTCAAGCAATTCCACTTTTAATTCATAACAACCCAAGTGGATAGCGGCAAAGGATTATATTATACATCTTGATTCTTCCAAATATAAAATTGCTAGACACTCTATTATTGTAGCAGCTTGTGTGGTGTTTATTGGAGCCTCTTCCTTTTTGGCCCTACAAAAGCTAAACCGCAACCAAACTAATACTGCAAATAAAGAGCAAGGCTATTCTACGGAAAATGCCTTAATCAACACAGCTGAGGCAAAAGAAAACACTACAGCAACACTCTCAAACAAAATGCCAATCTCTGGAGTGACCAATTTTGTTTCTAGTGCCTTGCAAATATATAGAGTGGCAGAAGGAGATACTCTGTCTGGTATCGCTGCCAAATTTGGAGTCAAAACTCTAACTCTTCAAGCCAACAACAACCTCCAAGGTAATATTTTGAAAGTTGGCATGACGCTGACTATTCCACCTGATGATAGTGTTTTGGTAAAAACCAAAACCACTTGGAATTGGGACAAGGCGGCCCAAAACCTCAAAACCACCAAAGAACAGCTTTTGGCCGACAACTTACTTTCAGAAAAAGACGAACTTCCAGAAGTCATACTCTGCCACCAATGTGCAGAAATCAAGACTGCACAAACTCAAAAAATTCAAGTGGCATCCCTAGCCTCCATAGAACCAGTTAGTCCGCCCGCAGGCAGTAATGAATTTCCAAAAGGTAACTGTACTTATTACGTTGCCAGAAAAATGCTGATCAAATTTTCAGGTCACGCCAAAAACTGGCCCAAAAATGCCAGGGCCGCTGGATACAAAACAGGCAGTAGCCCAATTGCAGGATCCGCAGTAGTTACAAACGACAACCCAATCTTTGGACACGTAGCTTTTGTGGAGCAGGTCAAAGGTGATACAATATTAGTAAGTGAAATGAACTATGAGCAGTTTGGGGCAATCAGCAAAAGAGAAATCCGTACAGACAGCAAGAGCATCGTCACTTATATTTATCCATTAGAGCAAGAATAAATTTTTCAATCACAAAAACCAAATGACCCCAGAAGAACAAAAATACATAGACGACAAATTCAAAGAGATGCAAGGCGAGCTCACCAACCCTGACCCCCAGGAAGCATGGGATAGATCTCGTAAATACCTCCCCCTTTATTATAAATACTATGCTAAATGGCTGGTGGTTGCACTGGTTTGTTGCGTTGGAACCATGCTCTTTATGTTTTTCTGGCTCGGTATTTTTTAAAAATTTGATTAATCAAAAAAATCGCCCCAGGGGCGATTTTTTGATAATATAAATTTATGAGATTATTAGAAAAAGATTGGCACAAATTTTTTGAAATCGGCGTTGTCCTAAAAGCCATAAATGGAACTTGGGAAATTGCCGCGGGCACGATAATTTTATTGATAAACAAAAACACTTTCGTAGAAACAGTGCTGCATTTTACTCGGGGAGAACTTTTGGAAGATCCAAATGATAAAATCATCCAATACATTACGCATACTCTACAAAACTTTTCCAACAGCACCAAAACCTTTGCTGCAATCTATATACTTTTTCATGGAATAATCAATATCTTTTTGGCAATCAAATTGTTTCAAGAAAAACTTTGGGCATACAAAGTCAGCATAGCCCTCACCGGAACCTTTATGCTGTATCAGCTGTACAGAGTTGCATCTTTTCATTCCCTACCACTAGCAATAATTACCTTAGCTGACTTCTTTTTCATAATTCTCACCTGGCACGAATACAAATACAAAAGCAGGCTCAAAAAGAATACTAACTATGGACTTGCGTAAACTTAACTTTTCTGTTATAATCACAAGGATACATTGAATTTTAATCAAATAATTTTGCAAGCGCTCAAGTCTTTTCTAGTTTCTTCTCTAGGCAAAAATGAGTCTTTGCACAAAGAACAAAGCATCATTTTATGCAGCCAGACCCTACACAAACAGATTTTAGCAGCCTTGGAATTGCTCCAAAACTTTTAGATATTTTAAATAGACTGAAGATTACTTCCCCCACCCCTATTCAGTCTCAGTCCATCCCCAAAGCCATAGAAGGTAATGACCTTATCGGCATCGCCCAAACCGGCACAGGCAAAACATTTGCCTATGGACTTCCCATGATTCAAAAACTCTGTCAAAGTACGCAATCAGAAAAAGGTTTGATTGTCGTACCTACACGCGAATTGGCAATTCAAGTCAATGAATCCCTAAAACGCATTGGCGCTTCTATGGGACTAAAAACTTGCGTGCTGATTGGCGGAGAAGACACCAGAAAACAGCTGCGTATCCTCAAGACCAATCCACATATTGTCATCGGCACCCCAGGCAGGCTCATGGATCATTTGGACCGCAAAACCATTAGCTTTGGCAAAGTCGGCGTGGTAGTTTTGGATGAAGCAGACAGAATGCTAGACATGGGCTTTGCCCCACAAGTGCAAAAAGTCATGTCACATGTTCCAGAAAAAAAGCAAATGATGCTTTTCTCTGCCACTATGCCCAGTGCTATTGTAGACTTAGCCAAACAATACATGACCATGCCGCTACGCATAGAAGTAGCGCCACAGGGTACTCCAGCTAGCACCCTTTCTCAAGAAGTATTTGTAGTCAGTCGCCAAGACAAGCCTACGCTGCTCAAAAAAGTTTTGGGTGAATACCGCGACAGTGTACTAGTTTTCACTCGCACTAAATTTGGCGCAAAAAATATTGCAAAATTAATCAAAGATTTTGGCTACACCACAGCAGAGCTGCACTCCAACAAAAGCCTCAATCAAAGAATGGAAGCCCTAAATGGTTTTCGTACTGGTAAATACAGAGTCCTGGTGGCTACAGACATTGCAGCTAGAGGTATTGATGTTACAGGCGTACAGTTGGTGATCAATTTTGACCTACCAGATAACCCAGAAGACTATGTGCACAGAATCGGCAGAACAGGTAGAGCTGGCAGAACTGGACATGCCATTTCTTTTGCTATGCCCGATCAGCGTCGCGATGTACGCGACATTGAAAGGTTAATCAAAAAACCCATCCCTTTCACCAAGCATCAAAATTCAACAGACCCAAACGCTGAAAAAGTGCTCATGCCTTTTGATGACAGTGAGCCTCTACCAAAAAGAGGCCGAAGATTTTCTGGTGGCACACCTGGTGCCAGAAACCCACACAGAAACCCCAGATCCTCCGGCCGACAAAACAGAGGTTTTAGAAGATAAGAAATTTTTTACAAAATCGCCACAAACATGTGGCGATTTTTTGATATAACACCCCTCTGTCATCCCGGACAAACGACGAGGTTTTATGAGGAGTGCGATCCGGGATCCAGGTATTTACTCGCGTAGCGCGGGCGCTCAACGCCAAACTAGAGATCTTTATTTCGTAGCCAAAAAATAGCCTTTTTATTGGCATTTTTGACAATTTCTGTAAAATTTGATATAATATATAGGTAAGGGTTCAATAAAAAATATCGAGCGGAAAATGTGTGACACCCTCCTTCGCTTAAAGCTACGGCGGGACAGGCAGCATACATAAAGCATAGACATCGAATGTGTGACACAGCACTCATTTGTATTTAGTTCCTACCAAATCTGTGTAGGATTTTATTTTTATCAATTTCGAATTTGTTTAGAAATTAGATATTAGGATTTAGATATTTCTCGTATATCGTATATGGTGCCCGTAGTTCAATGGTACCCGCCCGAACGTACCGCACCCCGCCAGAATGACTATTGTCGGGCTGGCGTTCGGTACGGGCGGGGAACGCCGCTTTTAAAATATGTACACGGTATATATACTAAAAGACGAATCGGGAAAACTTTATAAAGGTCTTACCAATAATTTGCAAAGACGTTTAAAAGAACACCGATCTGGACACACTATCACCACCAGCAGAATGGGTCAACTGGAGATAGTGTATACAGAAGAATTCCAAACTTTTGCAGAAGCCAGAGCTAGAGAAAAATATTTCAAGACAGCAGCAGGCAGGAGATTCCTGAAGACTAAAAATATATAATATGGTGCCCGTAGTTCAATGGTAGAACGCCGCTCTGTGGAAGCGGTCACGCGAGTCCGATTCTCGTCGGGCACCCCATCTAAAATACACTAGCCTTTGCTAGTGTATTTTAAATTCTGGTGGTATAATCAGACAAAGTCTCTAATGACTTAACCACCTTGACTTATATCTAGATGTCTAGATGGTGCCCATCTAGACATATCAACAGCCTCTTAGTTTTGTGTGAAGCACAAAGATTTACTTATGAAAGATGAAATAAAATATCGATTCAGTCCGATTAAAAACGAGGGAGAGTTAATACAAGCAATTCAATACATTGCCAAAAAGACTCGCGAACTGAACTTAAGCATAACAGGAAACGAATACCCTATTAGCTCCTTGACGGTCTTCAGCCACTACGCTGATGAATTTGAAAACCTAAAAAAGATTTTATTATCTCTGGGTGAACAATTTGCAGAAAATAATGGTCCGTTTGTAAAACTAAGAAAGCCGATCATAATTGAAGGCGGGCAAACAATAGACAAAGTACGCATCCGAAAACCCGATCAAGAACGACCTCAGGTGGGATGTAACGATTTTACTGTTCCAGACTATGAAGAATTTAAACAAATCCAACTAGCAAACCACCCAGACCGACTCCATCTTATCGAGAGATTAGAGTATGATATGATCGAATTTCACGATCCAGAATTTGATGTGCTTGCTTATGTATTAAGTCCTGATAAAACCAAGTAAGAATTCAACATTGCCCCCATGGTCATCTTGGGAGCAATAAAAGAGCTTCTCAAAATATCTTCAAAGTGTTATCCTATGATATGGTAATTTATTAACGCCATCATATATGCCAAACAAAGAATTTCCAGGACATATAGACAGAGAGTTTTTAAAGGATGTTGATATAAACCTTATCCTTACAGAACTAGCCAAAAGAGAGCTCAGCCCTGCTGATATCACCGCCCTACAATATGTCATAGATTCCCAAAAGGATAATACGGAAGGCAGACCAGGCACCTCCTCACGAAAGACTACAGAAGTTAAACCTCAAGAGAAAATAGAAAAACCACAAAACAACAAGGCGCTTATCCGTGCAATTGAACAAAAAGACACATTTGCTTTTATGACGCTTTTAAGCAAAGACAACATAGATATACCTGACGAGCACGGAACAACCCCTTTAATCGCTGCAGTAAAAACGAAAAATAAATTTTTCATCACTAGAGTTCTTGGATTTCATCCGGATATCAGTGCAACTGATAACCAACACGAAACCGCCATGTCATATGCGGTTAAGAATAAGGACATATTCACCATCACTCTGCTAACTCAACTATAAAAAACACCGAAAATACCTAAACTACAGGGCATTAGGAATATACAAATACCCCCCTATTCTGTAATACAGTTGCCACTTCCCTCACTACGTAGCCCCATTTAAAATACACTAGTAAACGCTAGTGTATTTTGTTATTATAAAGCCATGAATTATAAAATAACTCTACCTGATATTAAATACGGTCATTTGACTCCCGAAGAAGATGCCTATAATCAGATAGACAATATCTTCGCTGTAGCAGATGGTATCTCTCGCGATCCATCATACGAAATGGATTTCACCAAGACTAGCCCGGAAGAGCTACTAAAAAACTACCCAAATCCAAGTGGAGCTACAATGGCTGCAAAAACATTTTGTGAAATTTTTACTAAAGTTGCAAAATCAGGCA
>CAZGEB010000004.1:2340-5809 GCA_964524915.1 uncultured Candidatus Saccharibacteria bacterium | reverse complement strand
CAGCAAGAGGGACGAAAACTTGTGAGGACTAAATATAGAAACAAACCTGACCAATTAATAGATGGAGTGTGCGCCTCTTACGGTGCTCTCACTGGTGAAGAAACAGCAGAAAATTTTATTTACACAGGAGAACTAGAGTTACACAAAAAGGATTTGGTAATTTTCTATTCCGATGGCTTTGAGGCAACCGTTAAAAGTCCAGAATTTTATTTAAAAATATTGGATACAGATAAATTTGAGCAGTATTCCTTGGAGCTCGCCAAAACAGATAGAGAAAAATACGGAAAAGAAAGGACTTTGATTGCCACAGTCTATGACCAGCAACCCGCCTCAAATTAAATGGCTTAAAGCCACCAAGACATAGGCATGCTCCACTTGCCCCCATGGTCATCTTGGGAGCGATTACTGAAACAAATGTTCACTGCATCATCAATATGGAAAAAAGTAAGCACAATTTTACTATAGTAACCTATAATATTTTTGATGGTAGGAATGCAGAGCAAGTTATAAGCAACATATTCAAACTTATTCAAAATGGCGCGGATATCATATGCCTACAAGAAGTTCGTCAAGTTTATAAAGATATTGAATTCTCCAAGCGACTTAGAGAACGCCTGCCAAAATATTTTGAGGCAAGATATTTTTTAGAGGATGACATGCGCTGGTTTGACTACGGCTTGGGCATTTTGTGGAACACTCAAGTTTTTTCCGATGCCAACTTTCAACAATTTTCTCTGCCAAAGCAACCCCATCTCACACTTTGGAACAAACTTTTTTATTGGGTGTTGGGACTTGAGCCGAAAATCATCAAACGCGGAGCTTTGGTTGGAACATTTAATCTAGGATCAAGCAATATTAGAATCACCAATCTTCATTTAGATTTTCAAGGAGGAGATACTCATAGAAACGCTCAAATACAAGTGCTAATGGATTACATTGCAACGCAGCCGCAAGTAGAGCGCGAAATAATTTGTGGCGACTTCAACACTTTGGGTGTTTTCGGCAAGCAAAGCAAAATTACTTCTCTACAAAATCAACTTGGAAATAGATTTCAAAGCGTAATCCAAAAACCCTACAGCAGCGCTATAATTCAGCAGCTGGATTATATCTTTGTCAAAGGTTTAACAGTAGAAACAGCGAAAATTTTACACCTAAAAGGCTCGGACCACTACCCCATCACCGCACACTAGTATTAGCTAGTGTGTGTTATAATTATAATGAAATTGAATCAAAATATACTATTCCATGCAAGAAACAAATCCAATTAAGGAAAGGTGTTTAGAAATACTCCAAAATAAAAAACTTCAAATAAACATAGTACAAAAAAAGATAATGAAACTTCTTTCTAAATTTTCAGATGCCCTTGAACAAGCAGAACAAGCCAGAGTACGCGATAAAATCAACAAATAATTTAAGAGTATGCCAGAAACTATTTTATCGGAAGAAACGTCTCATGCCCCACTAGAAGTTGAACCTGAAAAACTCACAGATAATCATGAGGTTAATACACTTAATGAAATAACGCCAGAGACTTTTGATTTAGAGCTTGAAGGATCTATGGATTTAGTCATGCAAAGCATGGAAACACGACTTTCAAATATAGAAAGTAACTCTAAACTACCAGTCAATGTTATCCGATCGATAAAAGAAAAACTTAACTTAGCTGAAAACCTTGGTAAATTTAAAGCAGAACTTTTAGTTATCGTAAGGAGTGGGAAAAGAGAAATTGGATTACTACTCAAAACCGAAAATCAAACGAAACAGACTGGAACACCTAACACCTACGATTTATTACAGAGTTTGGCAATCAATGCACCTCCTTACGAAAATAAGGATAGTAAGCCAAAAACAGACATTGCATACAAGAGGCTCGGCAAGAATATTGCCAATCTTGGTTACGAAATAGATAATTTAGAAAACGAAAAAAAACGAACAGCCCTAATAACCCTTAATAAGGTCACAGAAAACGAAAACATTCCTAACGGTCTAAGAAAAAAACTAAAGGGTTTACTAGAAAAACAATGTGAACAATATACAAGAACTTTACCCAACAGCTTCGACTCAGATCTGCTGAATATTGCACTAAAAAATATAAACGAAAGGGCTATCGGAGATCTAAAAAAGAAGCTGTTCCTGGAACTTACAACCAATTCAACTGATAACCAAGCAAAACTTGACTTTGATTTACCAAGACACTACGAGAATGCTCAAACCGTTAATTTTATTAAATCACTTTACACAGACGTTATATCATATTGGGGTATTTCCGGTTCAGAAGCTTTAGAAATTTGGGAATCTGGTAAAAAGATGGGCATAGAGGATACCATTCGTGGGAACATCAAGGCCATTCGTAGTCTCGAAAAACACGAGAGAGGAACTGTACAAACTCTTAACTCAGAATTTGGTATTTTCCATTTTGACAGATATCCTGTCGATATTCTTATAAAACAATACGAAAACAGAAATAATGTCGATACTCCATACGGAGTGGCATTAACTGCATACAGGGATCATAACGGTATTATAAGCAGACAAATAGGAAAACATACCAGAGATATAGAGAACGATTTAAAAGACCAGTACTTGTTAAGAATAATTGAGTGCGGTAGCAAAATTGATATAGGCCGTAGACTTATTGCTCTAAATAATAAATATGGTAAAAACCATAAAATCTCATACATGCTTGTAAGTGCTCACGGAAATCCAGAAGTTATGCGATTTGGGAACAACGATAAAGGTGGATTATTCCGAATTAGCGACTTGGCCGGTAAATGGACAAGAAAAGGAAAATCTTTTCTCGAAAAAAATGCGACGATTATCTTACTGTCATGTAGTACTGGGGTAAAAGATGGGATCGGACAAAAAATTTCTAAAGACCTTAGCGTACAAATTATAGCGCCAAATGGTAACGGATATCTTGAATCTCTGCAAGCAAATTCAAGCGAAAATGGTATAAATTTCAATACTACCTACGTTGCCGGAAGTGAGGACGGAAGCACCATCACTCCTGTAGAAACAAAAGTATACATAGACGGAAACGAAACTAAATAGGAAAATTTTCAATCTGTAAATTCGCGTACCTTTATACTCAATATCCAGAGTAGAGCACAACACCCATCTTCCCTATTTCTCAAATATAGTTGTAGCATCTTCCACTATATGGTCACAAAACACACTAGTTAATATACCCCCATAGTCGTCTTGGGAGCAATAAACTTTACTTTCCCTTTGCTGCAGAAAAAACTGTTTTGGAGATGGATTGAATAGTTTCTGACAACGCAGACAAGTCTTTGCCTTTTGTCATCACGCACAAAAGATAAGGACTATCTGGAGCATAGATAATGCCGCAATCATGAAGCTCTAGCGTGAGGGTTTGGTCAGGGTTGGTGATCACTCTTTCTCCAAATTTGTGCGCAACTTTTACGCCTTCAGGCACTCCCCCAACTAAACCATCTTTGTACACGGCTTC
>CAZGEB010000004.1:0-2240 GCA_964524915.1 uncultured Candidatus Saccharibacteria bacterium | reverse complement strand
GCTTCAAAAACGCCACCAATAGACTTTTTACTAAACGGCAAAAAAATCAAAGCACCCACCACTACCCCAAGCATAAAAGTGGATAAGAAAAATAGCCAGTACTGCTTTGGTGTTTGCGGCATTTGAATTTTTTTCATATAGCTTTATTATACAGCAGCCGATATAGCTATTTATAAATACACAAAATCCGTGCTAGTATTAAAGTAGGCGGGTAATTAAGAACAAAAACTTATGCAAGGATATATAGACAATATTGAACAGACAACCATAGAAAATAATTATTTCCGCAAAGTCCTCTACACTTCTATTTTTGCACAGCTGGTGGTGATGAGCCTCAGGCCCCAAGAAGAAATAGGCGAAGAAATCCACGAAGTGGATCAGTTTTTCCGCTTTGAAAGTGGAAAAGGCGAAGTATATATTGATGGAACAAAATATGATGTAGGCGATGGGACATGTGTGATAGTACCAGCCGGCGCCAAGCACAACGTCAAAAATACTTCCGAAGAAGACAGCCTGAAACTCTACACACTCTACTGCCCCCCACACCATAAGGACGGCACAGTGCATGCGACCAAGCAAGATGCAATCGCAAATGAAGACGAGCATTTTGACGGACAAACAACAGAAGGATAAACTTGAAAATACCCCGCCCATGGCTGGGTATTTTTTTAATTACAAAAGCGCTTACCATGATGGGCTTTGATAAACTACGATAATATTAGCCTTATATAAGCCAGGTTTTTATAAATTGAAACATTATTTCAGAAAAACCGATATCTATTATAGAATAGATAAATGGAAAAAGAAGACATCTTGGTTTTGGTGGAAAAAGCCAAAGCCGGAGACGAATCAGCCTTCTCGGAAATCTATGAAGAATTTTCAAGTAGGATCTACAAGTTTATTCAAACTCGTAGTTTTGGACTTGGTGAGGCAGAAGACCTACTCCAAGAGACTTTTCTAAAAGTCTGGGGGGGATTAAAGACTCTGAAAACAGAAGAGCTCAATTTCTCCGCCTGGGTGTACAAGGTAGCCACAAACACAATCAATGACTTTTACCGAAAGAAATACCGAGAACCACAAATGGTCTCCACGGAATTGGTGCAGGACATAGAAAGTGGCGAAAACTCGGGCAAGCTTACGGATTTAGGCATAGACAAAAAACTCATTGGAAAAGCCCTGGATGAATTGCCCACCAACTACAAACAAGTTATAGAACTTCGTTTTTTACAAGAATTTAGCATTATAGAAACTGCAGAAATTTTAGGAAAAAACAGTGTCACAGTCAGAGTATGGCAACACAGAGCCATCAAAGAACTAGAAAAGATTTTTCAGAAATATGAACGACCAGCTTAAAAAGTTTTATAGCCAATACTCCCCTACTCAAAAAGTAGAGCTGCCTTCATCCTCCAATCAAAAAGTAAAAGAGGCTATTTTTGCCAATCTACACAAAGCAAAACCAGAAAGCATACCATCGCCCTGGAAAATCCATTTAAATAGTTTTTGGCTAAAAAGCTATACAGTAGTACCGCTAGCACTACTTTTGATGATCGCCGGCAGTGCGTTTGCCTCTGCAGACTCCCTCCCAGGCGACGTATTCTATCCAGTCAAAAGAACTGTAGAAAATCTGCGTATCATTACCGCTCCAACAGAAGAGAATAAACAAAGCCTAGAAGTAGAGTTTGCCAACAAGCGTCTTTTGGAACTTGAGAAATTACAAGAGGCTCAAGCGCGCAAGAGTAAGGCAGTGAAACCTGAAAACCAGAAATCTGAAAATGATCAAATAGTTTCCACACAAGATGGCACTGAAAAACCTGAAATAGAAAATTCCGTAGTTGAATCTCCAGAACAAGAAAGTGACACTAAACCCGAGAAGACCACACAAAAAGTTTCTTCTTTTGCCAAGAAATTTATCAAACTCAAAAAGTCCACACAAGACACCCAAGAAAAAGCCTCTCTGGACGCCCAAAAAGCCACTGAGTTTCTAGAAAATACTCAAAGAAAATTGGAAAGCGAAAAACGCAGTGAGCAAGCCAAACAAATCCAAGAAAAACTAAAAGAGTTTCGTAAAAGACAAGCGGAAAGAAATCGGGACAATGATAAGAGTGACGAAATCGAAGGCGAACAAAAAGTAAAGGGTGATTTCAGGCAAAGTGGATCTATTAGAGACAATTCTGGAGAAGATAAAAACGAGCAAGAAAATGAACAATAAAAATACTGGCAAAAGCCAGTATTTTTTGGTA
>CAZGEB010000003.1:3262-57268 GCA_964524915.1 uncultured Candidatus Saccharibacteria bacterium | reverse complement strand
TTAATTTATCTTTTGGCAGCACTGTCTTTGCTTTTGCTCTCAAAACTGGCTCGCCAATTTGCGTGATGGGTTTTATTGCCATAAAGTATTAGAATTTACTGATACAATTCTTGAATGTCTTGGGGTTTGATTTGCTGGATTTGTTCTAGGCTAGCGCCGCTGCCAGATAATAGCAGTTTACTGAAAATCCATAGCCCTAGCAAGGCTACTCCCGTGAGCACTATACAAACATTCGCCACACTTTTGGCGTCACTTTTGTCACTAAAGTAATATTTCAGGGCATAGAGTAGTCCAAATGGTGGAAAGCCTAGGGAAATTATATACGCCCATCTTTTGGATTTTGCCGGCACTTTGTTACTCTCGTCTCTTTGAAGGGCGTTCATCATCAAGCTTGCTACGTCTATATTTTTATTTTCTTTGGCTATTTGGGCGTATTCCGAAATTTCTTGTTCTAATTTTGTGTTTGGATTCATATTATTTTCTGTCATCCCGTGCCGCGACACGGGATCCAGTTACGTTATAGATTTACACCTAATTCTTTTAATTTATCTAAAAAACTTGGAAAGTCAGTGTAATGCAATGTCTCAATGTTAAGATTTTTCGCGGTTTCTATTGCTTCGTCATAATCATCAGCGTAAAATATTTCAGAAGGTTTTACTCCAGATTGGTTTATTAGCGCTTCAAATAATTCTTTTTGGGGTTTAATTGCGCCCACTTCACTTGAAATTACAGTTACATCAAAGTTATCTAAAAACCCAAACCTTTTTTGCAGTCCATTTATGCGAGCGGGAAAATTATTTGTGCAAATAAGTGTTTTATAACCGTTAGCCCTTGCTTTTTTAACTACATTAACAACATTATCATCTACTTCATAGCCTTTTATTAGTAAATTGATAATTTCTTCTACGGTTATGTCTAGTTTCCATTCTGCTAAAGCCCAAGACCAAAATTGTTCATCTGTCATTTTTCCTGTTTTGTACTGAAAATTCATTTCAGGGCTTGAGAGGAATACTCTTTTGGCCTCCGCTTCATCAACTCCCATTTCCCCTAGAGTTTTGATGAAATTTGATTTACCATTTATAAAATAAACACCGTCTAAGTCAAATGTTATTGCTTTTATCATAAAGAATTTTCGTATTAATAATATTAATTTTTAAAAACTGGATTCCGGATCGCGTTCGTCCCGCCGTCGGCGGGATTCGGGATGACAGGAAATGGGTGGGTGGTTGTCTTAAAAACTAAACCTATATTTTTCAATATCAAATTTCATTTCCTGGTTTATTTCTATTCCCTCATTTATTAGCAACTGCTTTTGTAATTCAGTCGTGGCTTCAAAATTGCCGCGAATAGAAATCCGACCCTCGTTATTTACCACTCTCCACCACGGAACTGCGTTATTGCCTCCATCAAGTAAATGTAGTGCCCAGCCAACACTTCTAGCTCCTCTAGGATTTCCGAGCGCGCTCGCTATTTGTCCATAACTTACCACCTTTCCCTTGGGGATAGTTTTTACTAATTCATAGACTTGTTTAAAAAATGTACTTTCATCTAACATCTTTTTGCCTACTGCTTATGGTGCATCCGCCATAGCTTTAGCGGCGGCGGACTACTTACTACTTACTACTTACTGCTAATGCTATAATAATACCATGAATCCAATTTTGATGGACATGCTGAAATTGGTAGATATTTATGGTTATGTTGCCATTTTCATCTTTACTTTTTTGGGGGCTTTTGCTTTGCCTATTCCGACCGGTAGCATGATGATTGCTTGTGGTTTTTTGGCAACCATAGGCGTGTTTGATTTGACCGGGCTTTTGATCGTTGGTATTCTTGGCAATTTAGCCGGTGACCATGCCGGCTACTGGCTAGCTAGACGTCTGCATGGCAATGTAGAAAAACTGCCTCTTTTGGGAAAACTTGTAGCGCATAAACGATTCAAAACCGTCGCCTCTCAGGTGCACGATCATCCTTGGGTTACTATCGTACTTAGTCGATTTATGACAGCAGTGGCCCCTTCTGTAAACGTGGTAGCCGGCCTTTCTCGTTATCCTTATGGTAAATTTTGGATTTTTGAGGGCTCAGGCGAAGTTTTGGAAGTTGCGGTTGCTGTGGCGCTTGGCTGGTGGTTCGGGCAGCAATGGCTCCGTGCCACTGAATATTTTGGGGTGGTGCTTATTTTGATCGTCCTTGGTATAGTTTCCTCAGCCATTTTTTGGAAATGGCTTGGCAAGAGTCAGAAAAAACATTCCTTAAATTGATTCGCTCTTTTGTGGTATAATAAATGCATGATTGAACATCCACTTTTAGATTCTTCTAGTGTACTTACCAAATCTTTTTCTTCTTTTTCTGGCGGTAGGTTGAAACGGGGCTTGGTTTTTGTTTTAGTGGTATTGCTTTTGGTTGGCTCCGGTGTTTTTATTAGTTGGTGGCAGGGAAGAGATGGAAGATCTTCTGAAGTGGTTACTGATATACAAAAGCTTGATATAGAATCATCCGTAATTCCCGATGGTATTCCTCAGGACATGCCTTTTTTGAGTCAGGGTCGGGTTCTTTATAATTACGTAGCTGATTCACCTTCAGGTTCTCATTTTTCTGTAAGAAAATGGGAGTCTTCGGGCGACCGAAAGAGTGCAGTACAGGATTTTAAAAAGTTTTTAGAATCAGGTGGTTGGCAGATTTTGACTTTTTCGGAACAAGATAAGTTTACGCTTTTGGGGGCTTCTCTAAACGGGACCTCTTTGTCTATCGTTTTGTCAGAAGGTGTAGAAAAAAATACCTTTATCGTAGAGGCTAGTGCCACTAGTCCAAAGATTTAATTTTTTATTGAAATTATTTTATCGCATGTATTTTAAGTCCCATCCTATTTACAATTTTTTGGTTGCAATAATCGGAGCTTGTCTTTCCTTTGGAGTTTTAGTGACTCCTTTGTCTGCCGCTGGTACTATTCAGGCTACTATTTCATGTAGTCATACGCCTATATACGATCAATTTAATCCTACTAAAATAGTTGGTTATTCCACTAGTGCTACTGGTTCAAATGATCAAAATGCCCGAGGATTTATTTCTGGTGGACCAACTACTCTTGGTCCAGAGGGTGGAAATTATTCTTATACTTATTCAGTTGATCAGATACCTGGGTTTGCTGGGACTCAAGAAAGCTGTGCTGGTTTTGCACCGAATGCATCAAATGATGGTAATCCAGATGGCATGCCTCCACCTCCACCCATAAGCCCTCCAAACCCACCACCTGGTGGTCCACCGCCACCGATAAACCCTCCTCCTGGTGGGAATTGCCCTTCTTCTTTTGCTGCTGTTTTTTTGTCTAGTAGTGAAGTAGTGGTGGGTGATAATGTTACGGCTTTTGCCCCAGATGGTTGGACGGGCGGACAATTCATAGTAGAAAATCCTGTTGTAGCCAAAGTAACTGATGCGAGCGGCTCTTCTGCAAAAATTATTGGTTTGAAAAAAGGTATCACTACAGTATCTGGCAAAGGTTGGAATTTGCCCAATGGAGCCACTGGTTGCAATTTATCCGGCGCTATTTTAAGTGTTCGTGGTGATGCGGTTGGTCTTTTGGATGCCCCTTCTTCTATTTCTGTATGCAAGGGTAACACTGTTGGTAGTTTGGTTTTGCGAGCCAACGCCAATGTGTTTTCCGAGGTGCGTATTTTTGGTGGTGCTGGAGTTTCTGATAATTCAGTAGTAGTTTCTGTGCCAGCCAACACACTAGCCACTCATAACACTGGTGATATTATAAAAAACGGTACAATACTCAAGCTAATTGCTCCTTTTGATGGAGATTTAGAGCTGGGTAGCGTTACTGTGAGTTTGCAAGAAAAAGATTGTTCCAATACAGATGATTCCAATATAAAATTAGAATCAGCGGCTGTTTACAACACCAAGACCGTGCCTGGCAACATTTCTCAAAGTTATGGTGAGGTACCCTGTGGAGAACTTTTGGCCGTGTGGAAATTAGCATCCACTTCCGCTCCTGTGGAAGGATTTAGAATTATAAACACCGACAGCGGCATGACTTTGGTTGTAAGTGATCCCAAAGCTGTTCACTTGGGCTTTTTGCCAAACCAGCTTTCTGGAGCGGGAAGTCCGCAGTCTTTGTATTCTTATGCTATAGAAGCTTTTGCTGGCGGTAAAACTTCAAGACTTCCAGCTGGTCAAGTGGCCGTGGTTTGGCCTTGTGGTCCAGATTTAAATCAATCAAATCAAGATATTGTTTCCGTGCGTGGAGTGAGTATTTTTTCTCCTGCCCATATTCGCAATTTCCAAAGTGATGCAGAGGTGGCCAAGGTCATGCCGATTGCCGAAAATGATCAAGTGTCTTTCCGGGTTCATATTGTAAATGGTGGTACCGCTGATTATACCGAAGAAATTTCTATGAAAGTCCTCTTAACTGGACTTGGTCCTGTCAATGCCAAAAAAGAATTGGATTGGGGGGCTAGGGTTTTGTGTGGCGACAGCCAAGTGGAGTGCAAAGACTTGCGCGTCAGCTCTACGAGTTACGCTAGAGGTTCAAACACCTTGTCGTTTATCTTAGAGCCGCAAGGTGGCAAGACTTTGCCTTCAGGTGGAGTGTGGTCTGTGGAGTTTACTGGAAAAACCGTAGCACCTTTGGGGAGTGGGGAGATTTTCCGTATGCAAAGCACCGCTTATTTAAATGGTTTTACCTCTAGCGCCCTCAAAACTCCAGTCATCCCAGTGGTTCGAAATTTGGGGGTACCCAAATACGAAGAAATTCGTTAAAATACTTACATATATTTAAAAACTGAAAAAGATGCCTTTACACTTCACAGACGCTTCTAGAAGTTTGGGGGAAAGTGCAGTTTATATCACTACTACTTTGCCATATATAAATGCAAAACCACACGTGGGTTTTGCTATGGAATTTATTCGTGCTGATGTACTGGCGAGATACGCACATTTACGTGGTAGGGAAGTATTTTTCAATACCGGTACAGACGAGCATGGACAAAAGATTTATGAATCCGCCAAAGAAAAAGGTGTGGGAGTTCAGGAGTATTGTGATGGGCTTGCAGAAGAATACAAAAAACTCATTCCTCTTTTGGGGATTAGCAAGGACGTGCATTTTATTCGCACTACTGACGCGCATCACATAAAAGCAGCTCAATATTTTTGGGATTTAGTAAAAGCCAATGGCTATATAGAAAAAAGAGCATACAGTGCTAAATATTGCGTAGGTTGTGAGTTAGAGAAAAAAGATTCTGAGCTGGTGGACGGCAAATGTCCTTTACATCCTTCTAGAGAAATAGAAATAGTAGATGAAGAAAATTACTTTTTTCTTTTTTCTAAATTTACACAAAAATTGCAAGACCTGTACGCAAGCGATTCAGAATATGTCATGGGTCCGGGCAGGTTTAAAGAAATCAAGTCTTTTGTGCAAGGGGAACTGCAGGATTTTTCTATTTCGCGCTTGAAAACCAAAATGCCTTGGGGTATACCAGTACCCGGTGATGATGAGCATGTCATGTATGTGTGGTTTGATGCTTTGGTGAACTACATTTCTACTTTGGGCTGGCCTGAGGATACAGAAAATTTTGAAAAATATTGGAAACAAGGTCAGGCTTTTCAATATGCTGGCAAAGATAACCTAAGACAGCAGTCCGCTATGTGGCAGGCGATGCTGATGGCAGCAGGACTTCCAACTACTAAAAAAATTCGCATCAATGGTTTTATCAATGGCAGTGGTGGTGTGAAAATGAGCAAATCTTTGGGCAATGTCATTTCTCCCTTTGATGTTGTGGAGAAATACGGCACAGACGCCTTGAGGTATTTCTTACTTCGTCATATCCCAGCTTTTGAAGATGGGGAAATGTCTATGGAGATGTTCCATGAATATTACACAGCACATTTGGTCAATGGGCTCGGCAACCTTGCTAGTAGAATTTTGAACTTATCGGAAAAATATTTGGCCCCACAAACTTTTGAAGAGGTTGTACCTGAACCAGATTTTGTGGAATATTTAGAAAGTGGTGAATTTGGAAAAGCTTTGGATTTGGTTTGGAAAAAAATAGATTTACTCAATGAATATATTTCTGAGCAAGAACCATTTAAAGTAATAAAAGTGGACGAACAAAAGGGTAGGGAAGTGATCTGTAAATCTGTCGTCGAACTCTATTCCATTAATGAACATTTAAGTCTTTTTTTGCCAGCTACTTATGCAGCGCTGCATAAATATATAGTAGAGAACAAAAAACCAGAAATCGGACTATTCCCAAGACTTTAGGCTTTTGAGTTATAGCCATTTTATGGCTTATCTGAGCTTTAAATTAGCATTTTCTATTGACAAAATATATATTTTGTACTACAATATATCTAATATACTTTAATTGGTAGAGAAGTGGAAAAATATCCTTTTCAACTTGTGGGCGGCGGACAACTTTTCTTGTCTTTTGAAATTTTTTTTGAAAGACGCTTGAGCTTGTTTGTGCCTGCTACTGCCAAAATTAAAAAATAAAAATCCCGCGTCCTTGCGGGATTTTGTGTATTTATAAGCATAAACTTTTATTTTATGGAAGGTACGGGAAGACAAGCTGGTGGTGAGCATGGTCTGTCTGATTTTGGGCAACAACGCCGCAAGATCACGTTTGGTGTTTTTACAGTTGTTGCGGTAGATATTTTTGCTTCTGGCTGTGATTCTATAAAGCCTGTTTCTGCGGCTGAGGTGTCTTTTGCAAGTTTGGAATCCTCCGAGGGTAATACCGAAGCTAAATTTAAGGAATTAGCTTCTTCTGGTGCTAGGCATACTTTGGACGACAATCCTGATACTGCCTTAAAATATACTTTGCCTGATAATATGGCTAAATTGTTTGTACCAAAAAAGTATCCAGGTGAATTGCCCGCCGCAGAGTTTTTGCAAAATGAAATATCGAGTGGTGTGAGTATGGCCTTGGAGTATTTGCGAGATCTGTGTATTAGGCAGCAGCTAGAAAATACTCCGGATAATCAGGGGATCATAAACATTCCCAAATTTAATATTACTGCTGTGTCACATATGCCAGCATGGGTGGATTCTATGTATTCAAAAGCTAGTCAGGTTGAGAAGGTTAGAGAGGTAGAAAAAAGGCGAATGAATCCAGCTTTTTCTACCTCTGACCTGGTTACTATAAATCTTGATAATAGGATGCCGCCTCCAGGAAATGCATTAACCACTTCTGGTGTGGTCAGTGGACCAAATTTTTATCAGCTTTCTGCCAGCATGGCCACTCCAGATTTTATTCTTCCAGTAAGAGGAGGTTTTGGTCTTCATGCGGCTCATGAAGTATTGCATATGCCTGGTGTTTTCCTAGAACAACCCAAGCATTCAGTTGTTTACGAATTGGGGACTGTGGGGTTTTTGAATTATTTAATAGACAAATCTACTGAGCTTTACCAGGCACGCAAAAGCGATGTGGTCATAGGAAAATATATAAATTGGTTGCTTGAACTTAGGGGTAAATATTTGAAGATCGTGGACAGATTAAAAGCCGAAGAGGCTAAGCCTGTAAACTTGGCAAAAAACTAATTTTTTATATTGACAAATTATGGTCGTGGTATAATAAATTATATCCACTGTATTGTGTTTTGTTTTGTATAAATGTCTTTGAAACAAAAACTATTTAGTTTTAGAGGAGTTTTGCTCGCGGCTAGCTTTTTCCTAGCCTTTTTGAGTTTTTTCGTTTTGGCTCGTTCGACCAATGCAGATGTGGAAGGGTGTGCCACTGGTCGGGATAACTATAATGGTGGCCCGACTTTTTGTGGACCAAATTTTGAATGCGGTGGTTTTACTTATGAAACATGTTTGGACTCTAGCTGTGGTAGTGGGCAAGTAGCAGCTTGCCAAGACGTATCTTATCAGTATTGCGGCAGCGATTTTTGTGGGGCGATTCAGCGGTGTACGTGTGTGGCAGGTCCTCCACCACCACCATCAGTACAACCTCCTGTTGCTAGTTTGTCCGCTAGTCCTTCTAGTGGTACATATCCATATTCTAGTACTTTGTCTTGGAGCTGTAGTAATGGCGGCACCGTGGCCACTTTTGGTGGACCTTTTGGTTTTTCTCCATCTGGTTCGGGCGGCTCTCAAAATGTAACTGTGGATTCTTTTGGTGATCATTTTTTTGACATTACTTGTTTAAATTCTGCGGGTACTGGTACTGCCACAACTGCTGTTTCTGCTACAAGCCCAGTTTCTCCACCACCACAACCCACCCCTCCTTTCGTCACCTGCAGCGGCCCCACCAGCGGATTAAAAGGGCAAACACTGTCTTTCAGTGCTACTAAATCTGGTGGCAGTGGATCCGCTGTTAATTGGTTTAAGGATGGTATGCAGGGCGGTAGTGGTAATAGCTACCCAACAAGTTTTGATACAACCGGCATACATGTTGTTACAGCTGTTTATGAAAGTGTTTCCAGTGCTTGCGATGTGTATATTTCAGAACCTCCTCCAACGCAGCCTGCTCCGACCCTTACTATTACAGCAAATCCAAATCCAGTAAATGCAGCATCTGGATACAATTCTTCTGTGAGTTGGACATCCACAGATGCCACTAGCTGTAGCTTAAACGGTGGTGCTTGGAATGGCACTTCTGGTAGTGGCTACAATACCGGAGCTTTATCTAGTGCCATAACTATTTCCGGAACTTGTGTTGGTCCAGGTGGTACTGGCACAGGTAGTGTTACGATTACGGTAAGCTTACCCCCTCCTTTCGTCACCTGCAGTGGCCCCACCAGTGGACAAACAGGCCAAACACTGTCTTTCAGTGCCACTAAATCTGGCGGCACTGGATCTGCTATTAATTGGTTTAAGGATGGCGCCCCGGATGGTAGTGGTTCTAGTCACCCAACTAGTTTTGGTACAACTGGTATTCACACTGTCGTGGCTGTTTATGAAAGTGTTTCTAGTGCGTGCGATGTGTATATTTCAGCTCCTCCTCCAACGCAGTCACCACCAACTGCCACACTGACAGCAGATCCGACTGGTGGAACAGTTACATTTCCTAGTAGTTTGAAATGGACTTGCACAAATGGCTCAACTATTTCTACTTATGGTGGTGGAAATGGCTTTGCTCCTTCTGGCAGTGATAGTAGTCAAACTCTAACTTTTTCCAGCCCAGGTACTTATACTTTTGATATTACTTGTATGAACTCAGCGGGTGTGGCCAGTGCCGCTGCTTCTGTGATGGCTTCCAATCCAGCCCAGCCTCTTCCAACTCTTACTATTACAGCAAACCCCACGAGCGTCCTTGTGGGCGGGCACTCTCTTGTCAGCTGGTCTTCTACTAATGCCACCAGTTGTAGTTTAAATGGTGGTTCTTGGGGTGGCACTGGTGGTACTAATTATGATACAGGTGCTTTAAATACACCTGGTTCTATTACTATTAGTGGTGCTTGTACTGGACCAGGCGGCACCTGTGGAAATATGGCAACTTCAAGTGGGTGTGATAGTGAGACGATTACTGTGAATGCGCTTCCACCACCACCCCCACCAGCGGCTATTCACATGTCAGTAAGTTTGTCGGCTACTTCTCCAGTAAATAATGGCCAAACTTCTAGTTTGAATTGGACCACACTAAATGCACAGTCACCGATGGAGTGTCATTCTGGTGGTGGTCCTTGGAGTATGTCTGGTGGTGGCGTGACCGGATATGCTACATCCAGCACTCTTTTAAATTCTGGTAGTCCTTATACTTTTGTGGTTGTTTGTACAGATCAAGACGATGTGGTTTCTGCTTCAGACTCTGTAAGCGTAAACCCACCTCCTCCACCACCCCCACCAGCTGGTGTAGCGCCGACGGTATCTTTAAATATTTCTCTCAATCCAACAACTGCCCTTGCTCCAAACAATATCACATTAAGTTGGGGTCCTGTGTCTGGTACGGCGCCAATCTCCTGTGTTGCTAGCGGGTCTTGGTCTGGTACTAAATCTTCTTCAGTTGGTGGCGAAACTTTTTATAATCAGCCCGCTGATTTTTATAGTTATACCTTGACCTGTACAAATAGCTATGGTGCAAGTTCAGATACAGTGTCTGCGACTATCACAAATCCTCCCGCACCACCTCCACCACCTCCACCACCTGTGGGCGCACCAAGCTGTTCCGCAAATCCTTCTTCTGTGGCAATAGGTGAAACAGCTGGTCTTTCTGCTTCAGGTGGAAATAATACCTACACCTGGTCTGCTCCTGGTGGCAATTTAGGTAGCGGCTCTGGAAGTGGTAGCTCGGTTTCTTATAACACCAGCGGACTTAAAACTGTTACCGTGACATCTGCAGGCTTAAGTGGTAATTGTAGTGTAGACGTAGTAGCAGGGCCAAATATTTTCTTGGATGCCAATCCTTCTTCTGGAATGTCGCCTTTGAATTCTTCTGTTTTGACTTGGGGTCCAGTTTCGGGAAGTGGTCCCATAGCTAGTTGTAGTGGTTCAGGGACTGGTTTTTCTACTGGTGGCGCTAGTAGTGGGGCGGATACAGTGGGTCCTTTCACAACAGGCACGTATAATTATTCTGTGACATGTTTGAGTACTATGAGCTATTATGCTCCAGTCAGCGTTCCGGTTTCTATAACAGTCTCTAGTTTACCGCCACCTCCACCACCTCCAGCTCCTGTAACTTCTGTGAATTTATCTGTAAGTAGCAACTCTGTTGCGTGGGGTGGCTCTGTAAACTTGACTTGGACTTCTACAAATACTTCTTCTTGTAGTAGTGGTGATTTTCCTGCAAGTGGCACAAATAGTTCATCCCCTGTAAATTCAGGATCACTCACTACCAACCCAACTACATTTACTTTGGTTTGTCTAGAAAGTGGTACTGGTAATCAAGTTTACGACACCGAAACTGTGACCGTGGGAAATCCTCCAGCTGGTACGCCTAAGGCAAAACTAGAAGTTCAAGTTGCTGGCAGTGCTAGTTGGTCAAAAACCGTGACCGTAACTCCTGGGACAGTCTTGAATTATCAATGGTCCTCAGAAAATGGCACAGCTTTTTCTTCTACTTATAGTGTAAACCCGGCTGTAAGGTATTGTGATACTGTGGTCCCGGGTGGGGTACCGCCAAGTGGTGCATGGGTGGCTGGGAATAGTGCCGGGCAAAGTCTGGGTGCTGTAGTCAAAGCTTGCCAGGCAGGTAAAATTTTTACCATTGAGTATTTTGTAACCGGAGCTGGGCTTACGGTGTCTGACTCTATTACTGTGATTGTGGTGCCACCAGTTGCAACTACATGGGATTTAGTAGTAGATACCCACTCTGTGCCTTATGGCGGCTCTGTAAATTTGACTTGGACTTCTACAAATACTAGTCAGTGTTATGCTTCTACTACTAGTTATCCTTTTGCTACCAATGGTGCCACAAACAGCTCTTCTCCAGTAAATTCCGGACCACTTTTGACTCCTTCTCCACCAGCTGTAGAATTTGGTTTGACTTGCTTTGAGTCGGGAACAACTACTATTACTGTTTTAAATGATAGCGAATTTGTAACCGTAGGCGCTATGCCTCCTCCGCCTCCGCCACCAGTAACTATAGGTAGTACCCAGCCAAACTTAGACATCACTGCTGTGCGTGGTATTCCACTTTGTTATTCTGCTATTTCAGATAATGACGCAAAAGTTGGTGGTGATCCAGATAATGGCTGTCCGCAATCAGTTATGCCGATTTATGATGGAGACGCTATTCAACTGAAACTAAATTTCCACAACAACGGCACTTCTAGCTATACTGAACCATTTGATGTGCGGATGACTGTCAGGAATTTGACTGCAGCAACTGGCGCATGGAGTGTGGTACCTGTGTGTAGCTCTAGTTGCGGAGTGAGTGGGGTGACTGTAAGTGGTAGCAATCCTTATGTTTTAGATTTTAGTGTTACACCAAAAGGCGCTGGGCTAGTGGCTGGTGCTACTTGGAGTTTCAATTTGGAAGCCAAAACTTTGGCCCCAAATGCTACTGGGGGAGCTTATAGATTTCAAGCAGAAGCGTGGATAAATTATCCAGATATAGGTCTTCAATGCGTAGACGACCCAGCTGTTCCTTGTGATAGACGTACTCCGGCTATTTTGGTTTTGCGTGGGGCTACCGCACCAGATATCAAAGAAACCAGGTAAAGCATGATATAATTAAAAAAACAATTTAAGTTTTGAAAAATATAAAGCATTATGAATAAAAAATATATAATTGGTATTTTATTAGTTTTGATAGTTGCAGGTGTTGTGGGGATAATCTGGGCAATGAAGTCGCCAGAAAATCCTGGTGGGGCTGGCGGCAAAGACGACATGCAAGGCGTAATAGGCGTGCCAGACGGCAAGGATAAAAAAGATGGTGAAGTTACTACAAATGAAAAAAAAGGCATAAAAAGATTTACTTTGAAAGCCGTGGGTGACAGTACAATTGCAGGGGATGGCAGCATAACCTTGAAAGACAAATTGACTTCGGCTGCAGTGAGATTAACTTCAGCGCCTGCTTTGCCAGCTGGTACTCAGTATGAAGTGTACGTGGTGCTCAAAACTGGTGATCCTGTTTATGCTGGAACTTTGCAGACATTTACCAGTCCAAATGCCAAGTATTTGTGGGGTGGGGCAGGGCAAGTTTCTTGGTTTGATGCGACCAAGTTTATAGTCACCAAGAGATCCAATAGTCAAGAAAAACCTGGTACAGTGCTGGCTGAAGCCGCGCTACCAAGTCAATACGAAAGCTTGCAGTAAAATAAAAATCCTCTCGCGTATGCGAGGGGATTTTTTTAATATTATTTTTTTAAAAAAATAATATTAAAAAGTAAATATTTAAAAATATTATTGACGTTTGGTTTTTTCTAGGAAATCTAGTATCAAGCAAGCTTTTTTGGGTTTAACTTGCATATATTTATACGTATGTTTATACCCTCAAAATTATGATAATCCCCAATAGATAATGGGCAAGCAGAGGTATTGACTTTATTCTATTTTTATGCTATAATTAGGTCAATTTATTTACAAATTATTTGTTGTAAATTTGGTGGCTGGAAAGACGAAAGTACATTTCAAACTACCTGTAGAGATTTAAATAATTAGAATTTTGTTTTTTATGTCTAGATCTGGAAGTAGAGTGGTTAGAAATTTTGTATTAGCTGGAGCTTTGTTTTTTGGTGGTGAGAATATTGGGAATGCGCAAGACATCCAGCGAATATATGGTAGTTCTTCACCTGATAAGGCGGTTGAATTGGTTAGCCTTAAAACTGTTCAAGATCCAGTTGCTCCAGTGAGGCCTGCAAGAGATGCGTCACGTATGGGAGCGGTTGAGCGTCAAGAAACAGTGGTGGCTTTGGGTGAGGTGCTTTCTATAGGTAAGATAGAAAATATGATTTCTAGAGGGGAATTAGTTTTGCCTATAAATAGAGGGGTTGCTGTTTTTGGAACGAATCAGAATATTTTAGGAAGCAGTCCTGATTGGCAAAGATCTGTTTTACTTGCTTTTAGAGCGGGTAAGGAAGATTCAACGAGTAATTTAAGGCTGTTAGATTTTTGTCGGCGTTATATTCTAGCAGCAGAAATCCAAATAGCTGCCGGGCAAGACATGGATGTTCTTGTTAGAAATATTGGCGCTACCAATCATACTATAAGATTTAGTGATCTCGTGAGTATGGTCAAAAGTACATTAACGGCCGGACTGATTAGCCCGAAGTTGCCAGACGTTCAAACTCCCGATGGATTGGGCAGTGGCGGGGCTGATACAAGTGTTGATTTGGGCGTGGTGCAATCTTTCCTTGGTTTTTATGGTGTGTCGCTTCCTGGACTAGAAGATCCAAAGCGATAAAATTATATTTTATTAAAAGACTCTTTTTGGGTGCTGTAAATAGTGCCTACAAGAGAGTCTTTTTTGTATGTTATAATTATTTTATGATAAAAATTAGGCTTTTTAAGGATACAGAAAAGAGTTTATTGGAATCTGGTGACGGAAAAGTTTTGCAAGATATGGTAGCGTCTGCAGATGCCATGGATGCGAAATTGAGCGTTCATAGGAACCACAATGTGACATTTTGGATTGCTATAGCGGCTTTGGTTGTGGCGGGCCTTTCCATAGCCTTGCTTTTCTTTGAAAGAGCAAAGATGGATATTCAAATTTCTGAAATTCGTTCTGAAAACAGTGCCAAAATGACTTGGTTGCAAAAAAACCAACGGGGCTTGGTGGCTGGAGAAACTGCTCCTGCTAGAGTGGAAGTCAAAGTCGCTGAAGATTCTCCAAGACTAGGCAATAAAGACGCCAAAGTGGAGATAGTGGAATACAGCGATTTTCAGTGTCCGTATTGCCATAAGTTTTTCACTGATGCTTTTCAAAAAATTAAAACCGAGTATGTAGACACTGGAAAAGCTAGTTTTGTGTATCAAAGCTTTCCTTTTTTGGGCGAAGAATCAAAAAGAGCTTCTGAAGCGAGTTTTTGTGCCAAAGATCAAGGAAAGTTTTGGGAATTTCACGACATTTTGTTTAATAATCAAAAAGGTGAAAACAAGGGAACTTTTTCAGATAAAAATTTACGCAAACTTGCGCTCAAAGCTGGTCTAGATACAAAAGAATTCAATGCTTGTTTTGATTCTGCAAAATACAGACAGTTAGTAGATAACGAATGGGGTGCTGGCCGAGATTTTGGTGTAAGTGGTACCCCAACCGTCTTTGTAAATGGGTATCGTCTGGTGGGAGCTCAGAGCTTTGAAACATTTAAAGATACTATTGAACAAGCCTTGAAGGAATAATTTTAGTAATCCCGTTTTTTCCCCCCATTCTCTATTCTCTATTCTTACTTCTTTATTCTATTCCGCATTCGTACTCATGTATCTTTTGCATATATCTTTGTGGGTAGCTTTTTTGGGCGGAGCTCTGTCTTTGCTGCCAGCTTGTGGGCCAGCTTTGGTGCCCACTTTTTTTGCCTTGAGTTTTAAAAACCCGAGCAAATTGGTTTTTTCTACCGCACTTTTTTCTTTGGGCTTTGCTTTGGTTTTTTTGCCTTTTGTTTTGGGTGTAGCCGCACTTGGAGATTTTTTGATATTCCATAGAGTATGGCTTTTTCGTGGGGCGGGGCTTTTTTTGATTTTGAATGCTGTCTGGATATTATTCGGAGGAAGTTTTCAGTTTTTTAGATTTTCTCATAGGCCAAAAATACAAAGTCTTTGGTCGCCTTTGGTTTTGGGCTTAGTGATGGGATTGACTTCTACTGCTTGTAGTGCGCCGATTTTTGGTGGAGTTTTGGCGGTGGCGTCTACTGCCGGCATGGGTGGGGCTTTTTGGCTGGCTGTGTTTTTCTTTTTAGGGATGTGGGTGCCGCTAATAGTTTTGGCTATTTTGATACAAAGATTTGGATTTGTCATCACCAGGTTTTTTGTATATAGAGTGGAGATGACCGTGTTTTCTAGGCAGTTTAGTTGGACTGTTTCTCAAATATTATCTGGCCTGATATTTTTCTTTTTGGGGGTGAGTTTGGTGTTTGGTTTGGGTGGATTTGTGGGGGATTTGCCACAAAAAAGCGGCCTTTTGGATTGGATTTTGAGGATGAATCAAAGACTTTTGAGTAATTAATTGTTGGGTTTTTGGGCTGGTAAATATTAAGGATTTTGGTATAATGTAAAAAGTTGTATTTGTCAGAATTAACAAATCAGTATTTCATGTTATGACTAATTTTCATTCAAAACCACATGAGTTTTGTCCTAACTTAGCAGTTATTTCAGGTCTTGGTTTTTTACCGATTAAATCTAATAGCGCGGAGGGTGCAGTTGTTTATGTTGGAGTTGGAGAAGAAGATACATCATTTGTTTCTAATGAAAGTATTGCCACGATTATAAAGAATCCGGATTTTAGTGTTCGATCTTTGTATGAGGTTGATATTGATACAGAATTTCATCTAACAACTTAATTTATTTTATTCATGCTGACAAAAGATGATGTGAAAAAATTGGCGACTTTGGCTCGCATTAAATTAACTGATGAAGAAGTGGAAAAATTCCAAAAGGATTTGTCCGCGATTTTTGATTATATAGACGCTTTAATGCAGGTAGATATAGATGGGGTAGAAGAAGTCTCCCAGGTGACGGGCTTGGTGAATGTGCAGAGGCGCGACGAAGCTGTGCTGACTAGCTCCCGTGAAGAGATTTTGGCACAGGCGCCAGCTGTGAAAGATGGATATTTGAAAGTAAAAGCGATATTGTAAATGACAAATTATAAATTTCAAATTTTAAATCAATGATGGTCAGTTTAAATTTTGAGTTTGGTTTGGAGTTTATTATTTGAAATTATTTTTTTATGCAATTAGAGTATTTAGGAATTTCTGAATTAAGAAAGTTGTTGGACGATAAAGAAATTTCGTCAGTGGAAATGACGAAGTATTTTTTGGCGCGTATTCAAAAGCTCGATGGGGAATTAAATTCTTTTATTACAGTTTGTGAAAATGAAGCTCTAGAAGAGGCAAGACAAGCAGATGAGTTTATGAAATTGTCTGGAGAAAATCCACTGCTTTGTGGAATTCCGTATGCAGCAAAGGATTTATTTGTCACTCGTGGAGTGAAAACCACAGCCGCCTCCAAAATTTTGGAAAATTATACACCGCCTTTTGATGCTACTGTGATTGCAAAAATCAAAGAACAAAAAGGTGTACTTTTGGGTAAAACTAATTTGGACCAGTTTGCTCACGGATCTTCTACTGCTACTTCTGCTTTTGGTCCCAGTAAAAATCCATGGGATAAATCTCGAATTCCTGGTGGATCTAGTGGTGGAAGCGCGGCTTCTTTGGCGGCGGGCTTGGCTCCTTGGACTTTGGGTACGGAAACTGGCGGAAGTATTCGTCAGCCTTCTTCGCTTTGCGGAGTAAGTGGTTGGAAGCCTACCTATGGAAGAGTTTCTAGATATGGAGTGATTGCTATGGGATCTTCTTTGGATAGTCCTGGAGCTCATGCTTACTCTGTAAAAGACTTGATAGTTTTGGCAAATGTTATGTCTGGAAGAGACCCGAAAGACTCCACGACTGGAGATAAGGCTACAAGCTACAAGCTACAAGCTACAAGCTTGCAGGGGCTTAAGGTTGGGGTTCCCAAACAGTACTTTGTAGATGGTATGGAGGGGGATGTAAGAGAAAGGGTTATGGATGGTATCAGAGAATTAGAAAAATTGGGGGCCGAGCTTGTGGAGGTGGATTTACCAAATACAAAATACGGATCTTTGGTTTATGCTATTGTAGCCCCGGCTGAGATAGCTTCAAATTTGTCTCGCTTTGATGGTATTCGTTATGGTCATGTGTCTAGTGAGGCGAATAGTCTTTTGGATGTGTACGAAAAAACTCGCGACGAGGGTTTTGGCGATGAGGCAAAGAGAAGAATTTTGACTGGTACTTATGTATTGTCTTCTGGTTATTACGATGCTTATTACAAACGGGCGCAGAAAGTGCGGCGACTCATTATAGATGAATTTGCAGAAGTATTTAAAAAAGTAGATGTTTTGGCAGCTCCAAGTAGTCCAAATGTGGCGGTGAAAATAGAAGGTGCAGCTGATGATCCTCTTTTTGGTTATATTGCAGATCAGCTCAATATCCCATCTTCTTTGGCGGGGCTCCCTGCTTTGTCTTTGCCTTGCGGTTTTGGTAGGCCTGTGGATGGTGGAGACGTGGATCTACCAGTAGGATTGCAATTGATTGGTCCGCAGTGGGGCGAGCAAGTTTTGTTTGATGTAGGCATGGCCTTCCAAGAAGCAACAGATTGGCATAAGAATTTTCCAAAGTTAAGTTGAAAGTTATAAGTCATAATGCAAAACTTCAACGAAGAACTGAAAACTAATTTAAAGCTGAGGGCTTATAAATTTGGGCTGGCTGTAGAGTTGGCAAATATGTTGGCTTCTGGGGTTAAGAAGCTCAAATCCAAGTTATAAGTTTTTAGTTGCAGTTTTGAATTATAGTTTTTGATTTTTTATTTATGATAGACAATAATATACAATTATTAAAACCAGTGATTGGGCTTGAGGTGCATATTCAACTTCGTACCAAGTCGAAGATGTTCTCTTCTGCCCCAAATGATCAAAGCGTAAAAGATCCAAATACCAATATTGATGAAGTGGTTTTGGCGCATCCAGGGACGTTGCCTGTGATTAATGAAGAAGCCGTGAGGTTGGCTGCTATGATGGGTTTGGCTTTGAATTGCAGAATAGACGAGTGGAGTAAATTTGATCGTAAGCATTATTTTTATCCTGATTTACCAAAAGGTTATCAGATTTCTCAGTTGGATCAGCCGATCGCCCAAGAGGGGTGGATAGAAATACAAGTTTCAGACAACCTCTCTCCCGCCCAAGGCGGCGGCGCTCTCTCCTCACAAGGAGAGAGGAAAAATGTACATGCAAAGCGGGTGCTGATTCAACGCGCGCATTTAGAAGAGGATGCGGGCAAAAATATGCACCCAGATGGCTTGCCTTATTCTTTGGTTGATTATAATCGTGCCGGTACACCACTTTTGGAAATAGTTACTCATCCAGTTATAGAGTCAGCTGAAGAAGCTAGAAAATATTTGGAAGAATTACAGCGCATTGCTCGCTATGTGGGGGCCAGCGATGCAGATATGGAAAAGGGGAGTATGAGGTGCGAGCCAAGTATTTCTGTGAGGCTTCCTGGTGAAGAGGGTTTGCCGCCTTATAAAGTGGAAGTGAAAAATATTAATTCTTTTAAATTTGTAGAGCAAGCGATTAATTACGAAATAGTAAGGCAAAGTGAATTGCGACTTCAGGGCGTGACCCCTAAGCAAGTTACCATGGGGTGGAACGAGAAGCTAAATAAAACTGTAGAGCAGAGAAGCAAAGAAGAAGCAAATGACTATAGATATTTACCAGATCCAGATTTACCACCACTGCATTTTACCAAAGAGTATTTAGAAAAATTGCGTGCAGAATTGCCTGAATTGCCGTCTGCAAAAAGACTGAGGTTTGCTGGTGAATACGCACTTCCCGCTGCAGACATTGAAAATCTTTTGAATTGGAAAGAATTAACTTTTTATTTTGAAAATGTTGTGAGTGAAATAGTCGCATGGCTGTCTGATCTGTCACCCTCTCCCGTCATTCCGGTTTCCACAAGCGAGTCCTCGAGCGCGGGAAGACCGGAATCCAGCATTGATTCAAATCTGGTCAAGCTGATCAAACTTGCCGCCAACTGGTGTTTGCAGGATTTTTCTGCAGCATTGAAAATTGCAGGAAAAAATCCAGATGAAACTTTTGTAACGCCAGAAAATTTAGCGGAATTGATTTTGATGATAAGCCGGGGAGAAGTGTCTTCTGCGGCCGCAAAGCAAATTTTCAAAGTGATGTTTGAAAAGGGTGGCGATCCAAGTGAAATAGTCAAAGATCTTGGGCTGTCTCAGGTGAGTGATGCTACTGTAATTGAAGCCGCTATAGACAAAGTTTTATCGGAAAATGAAAAGGCTGTGCAGGACTTTAAAGCTGGACAAGAAAAATCTTTTGGTTTTTTGGTGGGGCAGTGTATGAAAGAATTGAAAGGCCAGGGCAATCCCAGTCTAGTAAATGAAGTCTTGCGTAAAAAATTACAGTAAGTATTAGATCAGCGTGAAAAAAGACTCCCATTTTAAGGGAGTCTTTTATTAGCCTTGAAATTTTTTTATCTTCTGCAATCTTTTTTGACCTTGAACATTACAGTATTACTTGGGATCCAAGTACTGAAATTGTCCAGCTCAAATGCGGTTGCCTTGGCTTGGTTAAACACCATGCTTTGTCCGCATACAAACCTGTTCGCAGAAGCTGGTCTTGCGGTTACAGAAACCCACTCGGTTTGTCCTGGGACTATAGTGCCAGCTCCCCAGTGAGAGGTGTTGGTCGTATAGTCAAAGATAGGGAAGTGGGTGCCTTCGTGGTTGTAGCTAGAGGTGACATTGTCAGAGTGGTCTTCGCGGACGAAAGTCATGCGATTATCTAGCTGGTCAATTACATGTACCCCACTGCCAGTGCAGTTTGCTGTGCCAACATTTGTAAATTGGATAGTAAAAGTAACTTCTTCGTTTGTGCCAATTATGGCTTTGTCTGAAGTTTTGTTGACTTGCAATTTGCATACAGGGGTTTGGTCACAAGATGCACCTTTGTTTACTATTTTCCAGCCGATCACGTAAGGATCATTTGGAAAAGAGTAGGGGTTGCTGTCATCCAAAATAGTTGGGTATTGTCCGTTCCATACGTCTATTTGAGTAGCGCATGGAGCTATGCTTACAGTCATGGTTTTGTTTTCGTATGGTTGCAAGGTGAAAGCACCTACTCCACTGATAAATTTTTGATGAGATAATCTTTCGTCCATTATTTTGTAGCTGGACATAGAAACTTTAACTTCGCAAAGATTGTTGTTTGCTACGTTTACAGTAGCGGTTTGATTGCTGTTGATCTGAATTTCCCCGACGTCTACCTGAGTGAGTCCTTGGCATTCATCTGTGGAGACGGTTTTGCTAAAATTGCCATTGCCTTGAATAATAAAATCGGCTTTGGCTGATTCTGTGACGGCTGCCAGGCTTACAGATGCAATGATGCTGATAGCCAGAAAAGTCTTGAGAGACTGAAATTTATGATTTTTCATGTTCTTTTTTAATTACTTACAATGTATTGATAACATAGCATGTTTGATTTTCTGAGGCAAATATCCGTCCCGGTGTAACTATACGAAGTCTTTTTTGTGCGATAGTTTAGTGCTTAAGTCAATAAGTTTGCATTATTCTGGCTTAAAATAGAGGTATTTTGCTATTTACAAAATTACTCCACGGGAGTACAATATTGTCAAGAATAAGTTTTTAAAATAAAAACCCGAAAAGCTTTTGAATACTCTTCATCTGCCTTTAGGGTTTTTGTGATTTTTGTATAAATATTTTTATGCCAGAGATATCGAAAAAAAAAGTTCATACGGGACCTATCCCTAGAGAATATTACCAGGGGTTTCAGGAAGCCAATTCTGAGTTTGCTCCACTGGCTGTTCGGGAGAAGGCCTCATTGTTTTCTGGTGAAGAAAAAGATGAGGAGGATATTGCAGGTGCTCGTAGGAAAATTAGTGGTGCTGATCATGAAGGACAAGTTAAAGCTGCGCAGGAATTACATGATTTAATCTGGAACACCACATTGTCTTTTATACATGCGCATAGAGAGCAGTCAAAGATGATATCGATGGTTATGGATGCTGAAGCATCTTATAAAATAGTTGATAATGGTCAAAATGTAGAATTTTATGAGCTAGATACAGACGGCCAAGAAGTTGTTATCGGCAAGCTTCCCATGAGGGTGGCACAAGCTGCGCGAAGAGCTGGTAATAGTGCTAGGTCCGGAGTTCTTATTGACAGTTTTCTTAAGTCAAGTCGTGCAGTGCGAAAGTCTATTGTTCAAGAGGCCAGTAAGAGACGAGCTGCCATTATAAAATTATCAGATATTACTGATATAGCCCCAAATGAGAATAGCCAGCAGTTAGAGATAACTACTGTGTTTGCTGACAGCTTGTCTAAAAAGGTGAATGATATTAATTTGGTTTATCTGGATGCTGCCAAGAAGCGTGTCGGGGAGAAATTGCCTTTTTTAAGACGAGCTTTTAGATGGGCAGATATATCAGCATCTGGCGCAGCCACTAGTTTGGCCATAAAAACAAAGAATTTAGTTGGGAAAGTGAGTGAATCTGTGGCAGATCATATACCAAGCAGGGTAACACTTACTAATTTTACACAGTTTTATTTTGCTACTGGAGAAATGGGTAGGGCTTTACAGGCGGCTGATGATTTGATTGTGGCGGCTGATTTGCAATTGATTGGAAACTTAGAATCCCATATTAGAGAGGTTGCATCGTTGGAGATTCAGCTAAAAGAGATGATAGAAAGTATTAATCCTGGAGAGGGTGATGTTTTAGCCAGCTTGCTTTCTAGGGTTCATCTAGCAGTTTTGGCAGAAAAGCAAGCTCAATTGGCTTTAAAAGCAGACCAGGCAAAAATGGCGAGGCTGCAAAGTATGAATGAAAATACCTTGCCTGCTTCGGCGTCTTCTCTTCATTCTAGGGCGTTAGCACAGCGTGTTAAAGATGCTGCGAAAGTCAAGGCTGAAGCTTTGGCTGCATTAGCACATTCCGCTAGGGCCATTAGTGGCCAAGAGGAGACCGTAATGAGCTTAATGAAAGATTATTTAGCTGAAGTGGCTGGAGCGGTCTCTGCTATTCAGCGATGGGATGACGTCCTGGATTTTGTAGAAGCCGCTGCGGTTGGTTTTACCACTGATGCAATTATGGACCTTACAAGGGCGAACGCTCTGGCGAATTCAAAAATGCAAATAGAGCAAGCGATTATGGAGCGCACCACCATGAGAGAATTAGCTAATGGGTGGAAGCGTAAAGATTTAATTGAACGTTATAAATTAGATAAAGTGTCTATTATTGCTGAGATAATCGCATTAGTAGATAGTAACAATATTAATTTATCCGAAATGATTGTGGGTGGGGTTGGTCGTGTAGATAAGAATAATTTGAACACCATGACAGAAGAGCAGTTGGATGAACTGCGTGTCAAACTTTGTGTTATGTGTAATTTACAGATTGATGTGGACACAGATATGTTTAAGGTGGATGTTAGCAGTGATTCTGCTAATCCTAAAAAAAAACGTTAGTAACGCCTAGAAGGCAGTTTGGGTTTAGTGCTGATAACGGCTGGTGGCCGAAGATGAAAGAAGTTGGTGAGGGAGTACCACGTGAGCTTCCTCTGTATGGGAGTGGAACAGTGGTGGAAGCAGGCCCAAATGATTTTGTAAATAAAGACTCCGGGTATCAGGCGCGGTTGAGTGAGAGATTTGAAAGACAAAGAGGGCTTATAAAATCTGAATTTCAACCAGACGAGCAGGCATTAGTTGATGTGACTGCCACTATAGAGGCTTTGTATCCAGAACATGCAGATGAAGCGGATAAACTACTTACAGGCGAGATGGGGCGCGTATATTCAAATGGTAAAAAGGTCAGTATTTGTAGGAAACCCGAGGAAGTCTTTGCGAGTGTTTATAAAAAGATTAAAAGAATAAATTTGCATTTAGCGAGTCAAAATGGTTTTGAATAATTATTGTTTTGTAATTAAATTGGTTTTAGAGAATAGATTATGTCTAGAGAGATCAAGGGTTGGCAGTTGACTTTAGGCCTTCTTGCCGTTGCTAGTTTGTCTGCTAACTATTTAAAGGGTTCAAATCCTGAGATTCGGTTTGAAAAAGAGCAAGAATTTGCAGGATCCGGAGATCTTTCTTTTGGCGAGCAAGTTCACGAATCTACTGTTGGTCAAGTTTTGGATGGCGCCAGTAAGTTGGTAAGTAGGCTTACTCACGGTGTTGCGGATAAAGCAGAGGAATTTCATGATTTGGTTTTGTCTTTCCCTGCCTCCAAACTCGATAATCTTACTGAGCCAGAGTCGAATGCTTTCATCAAAAATAGGAGCAAAACGCTTGCGAAATATTTTGTAAGCCCTTGGTTGGAACAGGAAATGCCAGCTTCTTTGGCCCTTCCTCTTGTGCAAGATATGTTTAGTAAATATGGTCAGTTGAGAGATCCAAAATGTAGTGTGTCGGTTTACAAGCTAGATCGTTCTACTGCTCAATACAGAGAAAATCAAGCAATGTTGGAATCTACCCCCGTACACAGCCAAACCATTTATGACGCAAAACATTCTACTAATGTATATTGCTTAGGTATAACTGACATGAATGGGAATACGGAGTATAAATTTTTCCGTTTGTATACTGCAGCTGTGTCAAAACGTCAGTTTAATTATAGATTAGATCCTTGCGCAAATCCAAATTGTATAAATGATGTCAGAACATCTGAAGATACTAAAAATAGCATTGTCAGTTCAGGGACTACTTATTGGGAAGGGGGTAGGGAGATACCGCTCCCTCGGTCAAACGAACGGTCTCAATCTGAAATGATGCGCCGGGTAGATGAAGTGCAAAATGCAAATCCGCAGATACAAGTAGCGCCTTTGGATAATAGAAATATTACGAGGAGGGAAAATCCGTCTGAAGATGTGGGGCGTGGTGGAACGGGAGGCTCAAATGTGAGTGGTGGAAATATCGTTTCGGATTGTGGCAAGATAGATAATATCAATTATGATTATTCTCCAGCGCAGCGTGCTAGTGGCAAGAATGTTTGCAAGGCCACGAACGGTCAATTTTTTATAAAAATTCCGCGAAAGAATTAGATAGAGAAAAATGGTGGTTGGTTTTCATTGAATTTTTATTGCGTACATTTTAAGACCTTTTGTGTTACCGGGTGGTACTCAAGAGGTCTTTTTTCTTTTATTTCTATTGTTTTTATTGGCCTTTTTGGCAAAAGTAGATTATTGACTTTTTTATATAAAAATGCTATAATATGCCTGGACTCGAAAAGTCCGTGTTTGTTTTTTGTTTGTGGTAACACAGACAGAAAACTTACACTTTGCTAATTTTCTGTTTCGGCAGATATTAGCAAAAGCTCTTTGATAGAAAAATAAAATGCCACTCGCACTGCACAGGCGTGCGAGTGTTTAGTTCCAAGGCGGGTTAATTCCGTTTTGGTAAGGCGTGGCCTAAACTCCACGCTTAACAAAGAATGACGGAATTTCTTTCCGTCATTGCGAGGCCCTACGTTTCGTAGGGACGCGGCAATCCATGTATTTTTCTGGATTGCTTCGTCGTCGCAGAGCCGACTTCTCGCAATGACAGGGGAATATTCTGTCTATTCACTCCGTTCGCCTAGGCGAACGGGGAAATCCGGTCCTCTTATGCGAGAGGGCTGATGCTGTTTGGTTATTTTAGTTTTTTTGTCATTCCAGTTCCGAATTGGAGTGGTCAAAAAAACACCAAACAGAAGAAAAACTTTTTCTTCTCGGCTGGGACGCGCACCCCAGACCAATTTTCGGACCGCCTTGACGCGTGTGTCAAGGGAAAGGTCGGAAAGGAGAAAAAACAATGAAGGAAACTTCTGCTGGACCGGCCCGCCAGTTGGCGGGTGCGGTTATTACAGCGCTGGTTCTGAGGTGGCTGAGGTGGTCACCGTTTTACCTGCTAGGCTCTTGGAGACCTAGCTGGTTCGACGGAACCAGCTACAGCCTACTGGTCGCTGTCGAGGTTCTTTTTCTGGCCTGGGTCTTGGACTTTCTCGCCGGAAAAAGAATCGATATAGAGCCCAATGAGTACGCCTGGATATTTGTGGTGGCGTACTTCGCCGCCGCTATTTTGGGCGACATACTGGGATTTATTGGGCACTTTCTTGGCTGAAAGTGCCTGCCGGAAAGTTTTGTGACATTTTTATGCATTTTTATGTGCGCGTTGTCATGAAACTTTTCGGTTTTTTTGTAAATTTATTCCCTTTGACAAATTGCTTTTTTAGGAGCATAATTATCTTGTTTTTCTAGTAATTTAGCTTTTATTTATTATATGGACAAGCTATATCGTAAGGCATTTTTGTATGGGGTTATTGCAACAGTGTCTACTGTGGGGTTAACCTCTTGTGAGAGTGTAAAGCATGCAGCACGGGCTGAGTATGCAGAGAACACTAAAGATAAAAAAGGTAAGTCTGCTGTCGCAGAGACTGAGGCGAAGCCTACGCCAACACCAGATGGAAAGAGTGGTGCTGAGTGGTCCATTTCTGGTTTATATAACAAGGCTGCGAGTATGATTGGTGGTGATAAGCCAAAAACCACCCCTACATCTGAAGTAATTGAAACTGAACATTTTGAGCTTAAGAAGACCGATGCCGTACAGTTTACTCCAGCTGAAAGAGGACAGTCGCCCGCCGCTCAAGAACAACCTACTGGTCCAGTAGTGGGTTCTAATAATACAGCTTATAATACTGACACGGGTGGAAAGATTGTTTACAGGAAGGGCCAGAGTAGTTCTTCTGATAATAATGGGATGCCGTGGCCAATGGGTAGTAATGCCGCTGCCACATCGGCATCTCGCGAGCGGGTTGTAGCTGTGCCAGGAACAACCGCCGTTGAGTCTGCTGTAAAAGAGGGCGAGATTAGGACTGTTGAGACTGTTACAGTTATAGATGGTCGTGTGAATACTCAACCTATTCATTGGACCAGACAAGGAAATATTTTTGTTACGGATCAAATAGTTACAAATCCGAGTTTCATAGTTACAGTTGCCGGTGGGCGGGCAGCGAAGATTGTAGGCACTAAGTGGGCAATTCCCGCTCAGGTGTTGCAACCGTAGTATTTAAACATTTTATTTAGAAAAACAGCCGTTAGTTTGCGGCTGTTTTATATTTTCTAAACCAAGTTTCTTGGCGTTTACTATAATTTTTGCTTTCTTGAAGGAGAGTTTGAAAGTGAGAGGAAGATAGAAATTGAGTTTTTAGTTGCGAGTTTTTAGTTTTTAGGAATACATTTTTATTTTCTTGTAAAAATCTTGCAATGTGACGGTACTCTAGACCGAGGGACTCCATGCGTTTCCAGGATAGGCCGTTTTGGTGTAACTTTAGCACTTCTTCAACCATGCCCATCTTCACTCTTTGAATGAGGCGCTTTTCGATTTTTTGGTAAAGTTCTTGGCGGGGTGGAGTCAAAAGTATTATTTCTAATCTTGTCGTCCCGGACAAAGGAGGCTCTGCGACTGCGATCCAGGATCCAGGATTTGATAATATGGATTCCCGGTCAGCAGGAGTGGGCAGGTCTATGCGGTCGTGGTGCAACCTCTCCCCAGCCCTCCCCTCACTAGGGGAGGGGGAAAAATAGGGGACGGGTTTTTTGGTATGGTGGATGATTTCTAGGGCGCGGATGAGGCGACGTTTATTATTTCTATCTATATTACTCGCGCGGGCTGGATCTTTTTTGCTCAATAGCAAGAAAAGATTTTCTGCGGATTTTTTTTCCATTTTTTTTCTAAATTTTTCATCTGGTGGAACTTCTGGAATATTTTGATCAAAAATCAGTGCATCTATATAGTGGCCTGTGCCGCCACAGATGATCGGGATTTTTCCGCGAGAATAAATATCCTCAATGGCTTTTTGTCCATCTTTTTTAAAATCATTGACAGTGTATTGTTTTTTGGGGTTTACAAAGTCTATACAGTGGTGTAATACTTTTTTGTAAACAAAAACATTGCTATCCTTAATCTTTAATCTTTGATCCTTGACTAAGAGCGGGGGGTTTGAATTTGAAATTACATTTTTATCTTTTCCTGTTTGCTGTTTTGTGTTTGTTAAGGATAAAGGATTACGGATTAAGGATACTTTCTGCCATTCTCCCTCAACTTTGCCTGTTCCAATATTTAAACCGCGGTAAACTTGGCGGGAATCTGCGGAAATGATTTCCCCGCCAATTTTTTTTGCGATTTTGACCGCTAGCTCAGATTTTCCGCTGGATGTGGGGCCGGCAATGACTATTAAATTGGGGGGAGGAGTTTGCATGGTATAATTACTTAGTGGCTAGTGGCTAGTGGCTAGTGGCTAGTGGCTAGTGGCTAGTGGCTAGCTAAAAATACATTTTAACATTAAATCAATTTATTTTCATATGTTAAAAAAACTTACTGTCGGTGGTATTGTGGCAGCTTTGGCTGTGATTTTGGTGATAGTTTTAATGCCTGGTAAAAACGCCTCAGCTCCTCAAGACGAAAAGACTTCTGGTGCGCCTCAGGTGCAAGAAAAAGGAGTGGAAACAGCGAGTGATGCAAAGGATTCGACAACTCCAGCTGAGGACTTGTCAAAAACTCCAGAGGTAAATGCAAATGGTGGGACATTTAGCGAAGAAGGTGATGTGACTGCTCCAGATATTCAGGTGGAAGAAGTGATTTATGACGGAAAGAATTTTCAGCCGTCTAGCTTGACCGTGAAAGCCGGAGACATTGTAATTTTTAGAAATAAATCCACCAAGGCTTTTTGGCCAGCTTCCAATCCTCACCCTGCGCATACAGATTACCCAGAATTTGATGCGAAAAAGGCTGTTGCCGCTGGGCAAACCTTTGAGTTTAAATTTACCAAAGAGGGCACTTGGAAATTTCACGATCATTTAAACCCTACTGCTACTGGAGTTATAGTTGTTCAAAAATAGCCCACTATTATTCTCAATGGTTATTAAATGGAAAATTGTTGGGCATAGCCTAGTCAAAAAAGTTTTGGAGTCGCATTTGCAATCCAAAAAGTTTTTGAATGCCTATCGTTTTGTGGGGAGTCGAGGTTTGGGTAAGATGTCTCTCGCCAAGGAATTTACCGGCTTTGCCAGCAGCGAACCTTACAGGATATTTGATGCGGACGAGGGAGATACAGATAGTTTTAGAGAATTTTTGGCTTTTGCAAATTTCAAATTTTCTTCCACGCAGTTTTTTTTGATAGACAACGCTTCTTCGCTTTCTTTGACTGCAGTAAGCGCGCTTTTGAAGACTTTGGAGGAAGCAAAAGAAGGTGTAGTCTTTGTATTAGCGGATCACGCTGGTTCTTTGCCTGATACAATAGTTTCTAGGTGTGTTTCTTTGCGGTTTGGAAAATTATCTTTGGAGCAGATGAGGGAAGTTGCGGACAGTGCTGGAATAAAAACCCCAGAAAAGTTTGCTTCTTTTGTATCTGGCAACCCCGCTGTATTTCTGACTGAAGCCTCGCAAGGTCACGATTTGAGTCAAAACTTTTTTTTCAAAATATCTGGTATATCTAAAACCGAGGCGCTCGCCATGGCCACCCAGTCATCTGAAAAAGATTCTGGGGATTTGCTTTCTGAAATTTTGTTGATGATGTGGAAATGCAGGTCTGAATTTTTAGGCCAAGAGAAAAATGTGGTGCGTAGATTGGCGGTGCTGCTGAAGGCTTATGGTGGACTTCGGTCAAATTTTAATAAAAAATTTATTTTAGAAGAAGTAGTTATAAATTGGTAATTTATGAAATTTCGTAATTTATTATTTTTGGGTTTCCTGCCATTTTTGGCAGTATCGTGCTCAACCCCTTTTAGCTCAGGTGGGGCTGGTGGTATTTTCAAAACCACAAATTCTGGGGCGGACTGGGTGGCGATAAACAAAACTACGGTGGAAACAGTGGGTAAAAATGGCAAGATTACGACCGAGGTCGGGACTGATTTGGTGGAGGCTGATGTACGAAACTTGGCTTGGTCTTTGGCGGGCCCCAAAAGACTCTATGCAGCCGCAGCAAAAAAAGGAGTGTACGTGAGTGAAAACGAGGGAGAGTCTTGGAAAGTTTTATTGCCTAGTGTAAACGCGAGTGTGGTGGTAGCGGATCCAGTTGACAGTCAAAAGATTTTTGTGGGAGGTGCTAGTGGTGCTTCGGGTAGAATTTTGACCACACAAGATGGAGGGAAGACTTGGGGTGTGGTTTATGCGGATAGTCAGCAAGGCATAGTACAAACTTTGTCTGTGCACTCAAATGCCACCTGGATAGCCGCTGGGCTTTCTACTGGTAGTGTGCTCATCAGCAAAGACAAAGGTCTATCCTGGACACTGGCTTATAATTTGGATCGAAATGTAGCGCAAGTTTATTGGCAAGGAAACGATCTGTATATTTTACAATCACAAGATGGTCTTTTTGTGGCAAAAGGTGGTGGCGGGGATTTGGTTGACTTGACGGCGAGTATTAAAACTTCTCCAAATTTACCAGATTCTTCTGGCCCCAGGATTCAATCCGCCAATGTAGTGCCAAAGCCCGATGAATTTTGGCAAATTGCTTTTTCTCCAAACTCTGGAAATGTGATTTATCTGGCAACCAACGTAGGAGTTTTTAGTACACAGAATTCGGGCGGAAATTGGAATTTTTTGGCTTTGCCGGTGAAAGATATCAGTAATCAAAGTGCGGTGCGAGCTATTGCTTCTGGATTTTCTTCTGGTAGGGTGGTGGCGGCTGTGGAAGGAAATGTTTATTTTACTAGTAATGGTGGTCAATCTTGGGAAGTGCATGCAGTTGCGCAGGGGGGTAGAATCCGCTATATTTTACTTGATAGGGATCAACCAAAAACCTTGTATGTGGGCGCGGAGAGGATAAGGTAGAATATTACCTTATACCTTATACCTTATAGGTTATAGAGAAACAATAGATTTAATTAAAAATTTTATTATTATGGATAATTTATTAAACCAAGCAAAAGAACATTTTGGTAAAGCAATAGAATTTTTTCATCACGAATTATCTACTTTGAGGACTGGCAGGGCATCCGCTGGTTTGCTCGCTACAGTGACAGTAAATAGCTATGGGGCTACAGTGCCACTCAATCAAGTGGCAAATATTAGCGTGCCAGATGCCAAAACTTTGGCGGTCACTCCTTGGGACAAGTCTCAGCTCGGTGAAGTAGAAAAAGGAATTCTGGCTGCAAATTTGGGACTTACTCCAAACAATGACGGTAATGTCATCCGCATCAACATGCCGCAGATGACAGAAGAGCGAAGAAAAGAACTGGTGAAATTGGTGGGACAGATGGCTGAAAAAGCTCGTATAGCTGTGCGTGGTGGGCGAGAAGAAGTTTTGAAACAGGCCAAAAAAATGGAAGCAGATAAAGAAATGTCTGAAGATGATTTGGCAAAGTTTCAAAAACATTTGCAGGATTTGGTAGATAAGTGTAATGGCGAAATTAAACAAATCGCAGAAGATAAAGAAAAGGAAGTAATGACAGTGTAGATAGTTGTAAGTATTAAGTTAGTAAGTAGTAAGTTAAATACTTTTTATTACTTACAACTTATCTGCTCCGCCTCGGTGGAGCAGGCTTACAACTTACAACTTTTATGATAACCACTATTTTAATTTTTATAATTGTTTTAGGAGTGCTTGTGTTTGTACATGAGCTGGGGCATTTTTTGCTTGCCAAGTGGAGCGGGATGATGCCGGAAGAATTCGGCTTTGGTTTTCCTCCGCGCATTTTTGGCGTGCAGAAGTTAGAGAGCGGCTGGAAAATAGTTGGCATGGGAAAGACAGATCCTGACAAAACTGTCTATTCTCTCAACTGGATTCCATTTGGAGCTTTTGTGAGAATTCGGGGTGAGGATGGTGGAAATACTGACCCCAAAAGTTTTTCAAATAGCACTTGGATAAAAAAGTTTGCCACTTTGTTTGCGGGCGTGGGAATGAATGTGATCGCTGCTTTTGTTTTGTTTACTGTGGGCCTGACCTTAGGTCTTCCCGCGGAAGCGGGTTCAAAACTACCCAGTGGAGCAACTTTAAAAGATGTTGCGGTTACGCTAGCTTCTGTTGTGGATGGTAGTCCTGCGTCCTCCGCTGGATTTTTGAGTGGCGATGTGATTTTTGCAGTTAATGGTGAAAGCGTGGCTGCTCCCTCTGAGGTGCAGCAAAAAGTTTCCGAAAGTTTGGGTAAAGAAATAGAAATTACGATCAAGCGGGGTGGGGATTTCAAAGTGCTGAAGGTTACGCCAGATCCATCTCCCAAAGAAGGGCGTGGTGCTCTCGGCGTAGAGTTGGCTCAGGTGGGTACTTTGAGCTATCCTTGGTATAAAGCGCCTATTGTGGCGGCAAGGATTACTGGCGAGCAGCTACTGGCTATCATAAAAGGCTTGGGACAACTTTTCGGTGGTGGAGTGGCACTCAAAGATGTGGCGGGGCCTGCTAAAATTGCCCAGATCACTGGACAAGCTGCAGATTTGGGCTTTGGTTATCTTTTGCAGTTTGCAGCCTTTCTGTCTTTGAATTTAGCGGTGCTAAATGTTTTGCCTTTTCCAGCTTTGGACGGTGGTAGAATCTTTTTCTTGATAGTGGAGGGGATCCGTGGCAAGCGTAATAATCAAGCCGTAGAGCAGTGGGCAAACGCAATTGGATTTTTGCTTTTGATTTTGCTGGTGGGTGTAGTGACGATAAACGACATAAGAAGTTTTGAATTTGTGAAGAACATCTTCAATTGACAAAAATGACAATAATTAAAAAATAATGTCTGTCATTCCGGCCTCTCGTAGATCCCGCGAAGCTTTAGCGTAGTGGGACAGAGCCGGAATCTTTACTCAAATGCAGAGCAATGTCTATTATGTCTATATCATGGCAAGTAAACCCTATGGAGTTCTGCATGTCGGCGTGACTAATGATCTGATCAGAAGGGTTTATGAACATAAGCATAATCTGATAAAAGGATTTACAGAAAAATATTTTGTTCACCTGTTAGTTTGGTTTGAGTCCACAAACTCAATAGAAACAGCTATTAAAAAAGAAAAGCAAGTCAAGGAGTGGAAAAGGCAATGGAAATTGGAACTGATTAACAAGTCTAACTCTCAATGGAAAGATTTATATAGTGAAATAATTCAGTAAATAAATTAAAGATCCCGTGTCGTGGCACGGGATGACAGAAGCCTATCTTTATGCGACAATCAAAATATTTTTTAAAAACTAGCAAGACAGTCTCACAAGATGAGCCTACTGTAAATGGTCGGCTTTTGGAACAAGCTGGGTTTGTGAGTAAACTTATGGCAGGTGTTTATACTTACCTACCTTTGGGACTTAGGTCGCTCAATAAGATTTCTAATATTGTGCGGGAAGAAATGAATGCTGTAGGTGGACAAGAAATTTTGATGCCAGCTTTGCACCCAAAAGAAATATGGCAGACTACCGGGGGTTGGGACAATATAGATGTTTTATTCAAAATCAAGAGTCGTACTGAAAAAGATTATGCGCTAGGACAAAGCGAGGAAGAGGTTGTAACGCCTTTAGTTTTGGGAAGAGTGCAGTCGTACAAAGATTTGCCTGTAGCTGTTTATCAAGTGGGGTGGAAATTTCGAGATGAACTGCGTGCAAAATCCGGATTACTTCGCGGCCGTGAATTTTTGATGAAAGACATGTATAGTTTTCATTCTAGCCAGGAGGATTTTGACCGATTTTACGGAGAGGTCAAGAAAGCGTATTTGAAAATTTATAAAAGACTTGGGCTGGTGGCTAAAGTGACAGAGGCATCTGGCGGTAATTTTACTCAGAAGATTTCTTACGAGTTTATGGTGCTAACTGATGCTGGTGAGGATGATATTCTGTATTGTGAAAAATGTGATTACTGTATTAATACTGAAATTAGTAAACAAAAGGAGGGGGATACTTGCCCTAAAGAGTGTGGTGGTGTTTTAAATATAGGTCGTGCTTCTGAAGTTGGTAATGTTTTTGATTTGGGGCAAAAATACGGTAAGGATTTTGGGCTTGGGTATACGGACGAAGCAGGACAATTGCAATATCCAGTCATGGGCTGCTATGGAATTGGCATTAGTAGACTCTTGGGTGTAATTGCCGAAAAGAGTAATGATGAAAAGGGGATTGTTTGGCCAGAAGCGGTCGCGCCTTTTAAAGTTCATTTAATAGCGCTACCTGGGAAAGATGCAGACAATGTTTTTTCCCATACAAATAAGCTTTATCAAGAGCTTCTGGACGCCGGGGTGGAAGTCTTGTACGATGATAGGGAGGGTGTAAGTGCTGGCGAAAAATTTGCGGATTCAGATCTCATCGGCATCCCTTACCGCGTAGTGGTTTCCACAAAAACTTTGGAGCAAGGAAGCGTGGAAGTGAAGAAGAGACAAGAAAACTTTTTTACTAATACGGCAATAGAAAATCTAGTGGATTATCTATCTTAGCTGATAATAACTCCTTGCTTATAAGATAATATATGGTCAAACAAAAAGACATTCTTGGCGAGTCTGATGGTTTAAATGGTGTGCGTCTTTTGGTCAAGCAGTTGGCAGCGGGTAGTGCAGCTGAATCAAATATTGCAAGTAGGCCATTTTACCAGACGGAGGAAAGATTAATTAATCTAGTTGTAAACAAACAAGACGTTGATTCACCAAACTCTGTCGGATATTTTTTACGTAGCAAATTTAAAATTGTGGCAAGAGAGTTTGTGGATGATGAGGAAATTATTGAAAATATGTATACCGAATTTGCTCAGCCTGATCATATGGAATGGTTAATCGGCCAGATAATGTCCTTAAAAGATAACCAAAAAGACATGCGCCGTGCAATTAATCTATTTCATAACAGGTGAGAAAGCCTATATCCTAGATGAATAACTTTTTTACAAAAAATTTTACCAAAGATATTGGGATAGATTTGGGGACAGCAAACACTCTGGTTTATGTAAAAACCAAGGGTATTGTTATTAATGAACCATCTGTGGTGGCGATTAATAATCGCACCAAGCAAATCCTTGCCATAGGAAGTGATGCGCAGGCAATGGTGGGAAGAACCCCTGGGCATATTACAGCCGCAAGACCACTTGTAGATGGGGTAGTCTCGGATTTTGAAGTGACTGAGGCAATGCTGAGGTATTTCTTGGATAAAGTTCACGCAGGAAGCCCTGGAATTTTGCGTCGTAGCCGCGTGGTGATTGGCATCCCTGCGGGTGCCACAGAGGTGGAAAAAAGAGCTGTTCACGATGCTGCTAAGTCGGCTGGGGCCAGCGAGGCGTACCTCATAGAAGAGCCCATAGCGGCCGCTATAGGGGCAAGGTTGCCCGTTCAGGACGCTACTGGCAGTATGGTGGTAGATATCGGGGGAGGTACTACAGAGATTGCTGTAATCAGTTTGGGGGGCATTGTAGCAGCCCATAGTTTACGGGTGGCTGGAGACAAGCTCAATAGCGCGATTATTGATTATGTGAGAGAAGTTGCTGGGCTTTTGATCGGGGAAAGAACAGCTGAAAATCTGAAGATTTCTATAGGGTCAGCCTTGGAAATGGCAGAGCCTATGAGTGCTTCTGCTAGGGGTAGAGATACGGCAACTGGATTACCCAAAGAAATTATTTTGACCGATCAACATATAAGAGAGGCGATGTCGCCTGTGGTCAAAAATATTGCTTTAGCTGTGAAGGCTATTGTGGAAGTTGTTCCGCCAGAGGTGATTAGTGATTTGTGGAAAAGAGGTATTCTTTTGACTGGCGGCGGAGCCATGCTGCGTGGTTTGGATAAACTTTTGTCGGATACAACCAATATGCCTGTGAGTATTGCAGATGATCCTTTGACTTGTGTGGCACGTGGTGCGGGAGCTGTAGCAGAAGATTTGGAGAATTTGCGAGAGATGTTGGTGAGTGTGGATACTCCTATTCGCGCACAGTAGATTTTATTTTTTAGGGTAAAATATTTAGCGCGGCGGCGGTGTCAGTAGTTAATTCTGCTTGACACCTCGTGGGATTATCTAGAGGCAATTTATTTTTTTGTGAGATGAGTTTATGTATAGGTGGAAAATATCAATTTTCATTGCGATTATTTTATTGTTCGCTTCTGGTATATTTTGGCAGGGCTCGCCATTTTATAGATATACCAGATCTTTTGTGGTAAAAATTAATAGCCCAATTGCTCGCCTGGGTCACTTGACTGAATCTGTTATTTCTCCATTTGCTAATATTTTTAAAGTCAGAAAACTTTCTGCGGAATTGGAAAGTTCTCGTAGACAGGTGATTGAATTAGTACAAAAAAATAACGACTTACAAAGCTTAGAAGTAGAAAATGCTTCTTTGCGAAGAGATTTGGGACTACAGAAAAAAACGCAATTAAAATTTTTACCTTGTTCGGTTTTGGCTTTGGGAGAAAATAAATTTGTCAGGACTGTAACTCTTGATTGTGGGACTAGTTCAGGAGTGTCTGAAGGTTTGGGTGTGGTGAGGGGTGGGGTTTTGATTGGCACTGTTTCCTCAGTTGTGGGTGGGGTGAGTACTGTAAAGCTTTTGAATAGTTTGCAGAATACTATTGATGTAGTAGTGGGCGAGGGCAAAAATGCAACTGTGGGGGTGGTGCGTAGTTCTTTTGGTAATGGTTTGGTTTTGGATCTTGTACCAGAAGGCGGTTCTGTGGCAATCGGTGATTTGGTGACTAGCTCGGGAGTAAACGGGCAATTGGTTTCTGGTTTAGTGGTTGGAAGAGTGGGTGAGCAGATTTCTGCTCCAAACGATCCACAAAGGCAATTTGTGGTGGATTCCCTGGTGGATTTTCAGATGGGCGACTATGCTGTGATTGTGCGACCGTAAAGCATTTAAAAAACCAAACAAAATGTATGTGGAAAAATATTTTAATAATATTCTTGGTCTTGGTCTTGGAAAGTTTTTTTCTTTCCGCACATTTTGGCGGTATATATTTTGGTGTAATTTTATCTTTGGTCTGTCTCTTGCTCGGCGCCAAAAAAAGTTTTTTGTGGGTGCTGGTTTTGGCCTCTGGAATTTTTCAGGACTTATCAGGTGATTTTTTGGGACTGTTTACCATCGGGTACTTGCTAGCTTTTTTGGTGGGCAGTTTAGCCTTGGATAATTTTTGGTCTGATGTGAGGCTGCTGAAACTATGTTTTTCTGTGATCGTGGCCGTATTAGTTTTCAATCTATGGAATATTTTGTGGGTAAGCTTTTCTGCTGGTGGGGTATCCGCATCCTGGGGTTTATTTTTGTCTTTTGCTTGGTGGGTGAGTCTTGGTAAAGAAATTTTGGTGGGTGTGATTTGGGCTGGTATAATTTTTCCTGTAGCCGGTTACTTTTTTAAGCAAGTTGATACCCAGCAGAGACTAAGATTGTAGATATGGATAGATTGTAGATATGGATATTTTTTCTTATAAAACTTTAAAGCAAAAAGTCTCTAGTAGAGGCGGAGCTATTGATTCTCTTTCTTGGGAAGAGGGTGCGTCTTTGGGTGTGGCAGTGATGCCTAAATCTAGCCAGCCGAGGAGAGTATGGGTTTTGCCTTTGGTTTTGTTTTTTACATTTGTTATTTTTTTGAGTAGGTTGGTTTGGCTCCAGGGTGTGAAGGGTGATGAATATTTGGCGTTGGCGGACAACAACAGGATTCGAGAAAGAGTGGACTTGGCCCCCAGGGGTATGATTTTAGATACCAATGGTGATGTTTTGGCTGATAATATTTTAAGATATCGGGTGGTGGTTTTTTTGGCTGATGTGCCAAATTCTTTTAGAGTGGAATTGGCTGGCGAGTTGTCCAATCTTTTGTCTTTGAACAGGGAGGATGTGCTAAATCTTTTTCAAACCAAGACAAAAAATATTTTGGACCCAGTAGTGGTTTTGGATGATTTGACTGCAGACCAAAGAGTTTTGGTTGCGACCAAGGCTCTAAAATGGCCTGGGGTGGCGATTGAAAGTGTTCCTGCGCATCATTATGTGGATGCGGAAAAGTTTTCTCATGTCTTGGGGTATACTGGTTCTATTCCTAGTGAAAAAATATCAGATCTTTTGAAAAGCGGTTATTCGCGTTTGGATTTGATAGGTAAAGCGGGAATTGAGTCGACCTATGAAAAATATTTAAAAGGTAAAAACGGTGCTAGGCGTGTGGAAGTGGACGCCAAAGGTAAGATGGTGGAAGACTTGGGTAGCGTGGAAGCAGAAATTGGCAAAACTCTGGAGCTAGAGTTGGACTCGGGGCTTCAAAAGGTTTTGTATGATTCACTGGCCAGTCATGGACAAAAAGGCGCCGCGGTGGCTCTGAACCCTAAAACAGGGGCAGTCTTGGCTTTGGTCTCTTTGCCAGGATTTGATAATAACAAATTGGTGAGTGGTTTGGACAAAAAAGAGTCGGCGAAGATTTTTACTGATACAAACAAGCCTTTGTTTAACCGAGCTTTGGCGGGAACATACCCGCCTGGATCTATCGTAAAGCCAGTGGTGGCTGCTGGGGCTTTGCAAGAAGGCGTGATCACTGATAAAACAATTATTACTGATAATGGTTTTTTGTCTATTCCACATAGATATAATCCTAGTATTATCTATAAGTTTTACGGTTGGAAGCATGAAGGTTTGGGGCCTTTGAATGTTTATGATGCTGTGGCTAGGTCTAGTGATATTTTCTTTTATACTGTGGGGGGTGGGCATCCGAATTCTAAAATTGAAGGCCTTGGAGTAGAAAGGCTGGCCAAGTATTATAGATTGTTTGGTATGGGTTCTCCTACTGGCATAGATTTGCCTGGCGAAGTGTCGGGTCTTGTTCCCGATGCAGCTTGGAAAGCCAAGAGGTTTGAAGGTGTAAAGGATTTAGATAAATGGTATCTTGGAGATACTTATCATTTATCCATTGGACAAAGCTATTTATTGGTGACGCCTATGCAGGCGGCTCTGTGGACTGCTACTATTGCCAATAATGGGATTGGTATGAAGCCACACATTATTAAAAAAATAGTTGATCATGAGGGGAGAACGGTTCTTGAGCCTGTGCCAGAGAAACTTTTGGAAAGTTTGGGGGTAGAGCAGAAGAATATGGCGATTGTGCAAAAAGCCATGAGGGAGACAGTTTTGAGCGGAAGTGCGAAGCCGCTTTTGACTCTGCCTATCAGTAGTGCTGGAAAAACTGGCACATCACAATTTGATGATAGTGATCTGTCACGCACTCACGCTTGGTTTACTTCTTACGCACCCTTTGAGGATCCGCAAATTGTGGTTACTGTTTTGGTAGAATCTGGTGGTGAAGGCCACTCCGCTGCTTTGCCGGTGGCAAAAGAAGCATTGTCTTGGTGGGCTAATAATCGTTATTGTGTACGGCCCGGGTCTGTATGCAGTAAATGATTTTGTAATTAATTTTTTTGAATAATCAGTATTGTAGGATATTTTTACATGGAAACAATTTTAATTAAAGGCAGACAGCTAGCCGATGAAATAGAGAAAGCAGCGGCTGGTATTATTCAAGCAAGTGGAGTGAGTAATATTCTGTGTGATATTTTGGTTGGGGAGGACGCCGTACAAGAAAAGTTTGTGGAGGTCAAGAGACGCGCTGCAGTGCGAGTGGGTCTAGGTTTTGAGCTATTGAAGTTTTCTTCCAGCGTCGACCCTTCTGAGATTTTATCTTGTATTGATGGTTTAAATAAAAGAGAAGATGTGTGTGGTGTGGTGGTGCAGATGCCATTGCCTTTTACTCAAGATATTTCAGAGAATATTTTGAATGCTATTGACTTGAAAAAAGATGTAGATTGTTTATCTATCCGGCAGCGCGAACTTTTTTATCAAAGTTTTGAAGATGTGTTTACTCCTCCAACTGCTATGGCGGTGGTGAAAATTTTGGAATCAATAGAAAAGATTTCTTTGAGTCTGAAATATTTGATTGTCGGTCAGGGTGGTTTGGTGGGTAGACCTGTGCACGAGCTGTTTAAAAGGCTGGGGCTACAAGTGGAGATAATAGACGAACATACAGACAAAGAGAGGGTCAAACAGCTTTTGCTTGAAAGTGATGTTGTGGTAACGGGCGTCGGCAGGCCGAATTTGATTAGTGGTGATGCTTTAAAATCCGGTACTGTGGTTATAGACGCTGGCACTTCTGAGTCAGGTGGGGTGATTGTTGGCGATGTAGAAAGTAGCTCTGTAATGGGTAAGGCAAGTTTTTTATCGCCTGTGCCTGGCGGGGTTGGACCTGTTTCTGTAGCGTGCTTGATGATGAATTGTGCTTTGTATAAGCGATAAATATACTTGTCCACAACTTGAGGGTTGACATAGGCCCGTCTCTTTTGTAGAATTATGCACTAGCTGTAAAACATATTTTTTGACCGCCACCTTATTTGTGGCGCTGTATGGTTTTTAATTTTTTTCTAATAAATTGTAAATTATGGGAGATTTAGTAGACAACGTAAAAAAGTTTTTATTAACTGCTGATGGCCTAAAAAAGCTCAAAGAAGAGTTGGAGTTTTTGATTAACGTCAGGCGAAAAGAGGTCATTGAGCGTATCCGTGAAGCGGCAGCTCATGGCGATTTGTCTGAGAACGCAGACTATGCACAGGCACGTGAAGAGCAGTCTTTTGTGGAGGGTAGAATTCAAGAGATTGAAGATATTATCCGCAATAGTGAAATTATTGTGACCCCAAAAGGTCACTTGGTCGTGGCGATTGGTTCTACTGTTACAGTCAAGATCTCTGGCAAGGAAAGAAAGTATACTATAGTTGGTAGCAACGAAGCCAATCCAAGTCTGGGTAAGATTTCAAATGAATCTACTGTAGGTCAAGCTTTGCTTGGGAAAAAAGTTGGCGACAAAGCCAAGGTCCAAGCTCCAGCAGGACAAGTAGAGTACGAGATTGTGACGATTGAGTAAGGTTTATGTAGTGTGATTTTATATGCCAGAATATTCTGCTCAAAGTTTTGTTCAGGAGTTGATTTCTTTGGCAAATTCTCTTGAGGGTGGATTACAGCTTTATGTTGACCCAAAACAGTTAAGGTTTCGCATTGATTCTCTGGGAGGACTAGATTGGCATGCTTTGGGGATTGACTCTTCAGATGTTCCCGACTCGCCAAGAAGAAGAATAGACAGATTTTCAAATAGATAAACCACCTAGGCAAACTGGGTGGTTTTTGGTATACTGTTTGAAGTAAGAAGTAAGAAGTAAGAAGTAAGAAGTAAGAAGTAAGAAGTAAGAGAAGCCCGTCGCCGCTAATGCTATGGCGGGTGTGCTATAAGAAGTGAGTGGTGGACAAGGTTCGTCACTATTCACCCGCCTGCCTGAGCCTTTCACTGGCGGGCAGTCTATTCACTATTCACTATTCACTATTCACTATTCACTATTCACTATATTAAATCATGGATCGTTTAGAAGAAATAATTGAAAATAGAAAATCCAAGGTGCAGAAGATGTTGAGCTTGGGGCTGGACCCTTATCCTTCATCCACAAATCGCACACATACAAACCAAAAAGCCTTGGATGGTTTTAGTGCTGATGATGGTGGAACAGGCCCACTTGCGGGGCAGGTGATTACTTTGGTGGGACGTGTGCGGGGTATGCGAGATATGGGTAAGATCATATTTGCTCATATTGAAGACGGAACAGCCCGCATTCAAGTTTTGTTTAAAGATGGTGAGACAGAAAATTTTTCTGTACTTTCAGAGCTTTTGGATACAGGAGATTTTTTGGAAGCTACTGGTACTTTATTTATTACCAAAACTGGTGAAAAAACCCTGTCAGGTATAAAGTATAAGGTTTTGGCTAAGTCTATTCGCCCATTACCATCTGAGCATTTTGGTTTAGAAGATGAAGAAATCAAACTTCGCAAGCGATATTTGGATATTTTGTTTGATCCTAGTGTAAAAGATTTATTTATCAAAAAGGCAAAGTTTTGGCAGGCTTTCCGAGATTTTTTATTGCACGAAGGTTTTTTGGAAGTGTATATGCCTATTTTGGAAGATTCAACAGGTGGGGCTGAGGCAGAGCCTTTTGTGACGCATCACAATGCCCTGGATCAAGATTTTTATTTGCGCATTTCTTTGGAACTGCCACTGAAAAAGATGCTGGTGGCAGGTTATGAAAAAGTTTTTGAAATAGGTAGAATTTTCCGCAACGAAGGCATAGACGCTACCCATTTGCAAGATTACACTCAGATAGAGTGGTATTGGGCTTATGCTGATTTTGAAAAGCTTTTGGATTTCAGTGAGCGGCTTTATCAGTATGTAATTTTAGAAACATTTGGGACTTTGCAGATAGAGGTAAACGGGCAAGTCTGTGATTGGTCAGGTACATGGCAGAGAGTTGATTATATAGAATTATTTAAAGAAAAAACTGGTTTGGACTTGGAGAGTTGTAGTGATGAGGAGTTGAAAAAATATGCAAAGGCGCAGCACTTACATTTTGAAGATTTTGCTCAAAGAGGTAGGCTGATTGATTTGATATTTAAAAAGATCCGCATTTCACTGCCAACTGACAAGCCCGTATTTCTGATAAATCAGCCGATAGAACTAGAACCTCTGGCAAAGCGGGATGCAAAAAACCCAAAGATTGTACAAAGAATGCAAATTATTGCTTTCGGAAGTGAGCTTGGAAAAGGCTTTGGTGAATTAAATGATCCGCTGGATCAAAGATCTCGTTTTGAAGAACAGGCTCGCTTGCGTGAGTCTGGAGATGGCGAGGCGCAAATGTTTGATGAGGGTTATGTAGAGGCAATGGAATACGGCATGCCGCCGGCTGCAGGCTTTGGAGTTTCAGAGAGATTATTTGCTATGCTTACTGGTAGGCCAATAAGAGAGACAGTGGTTTTTCCGCCGATGCGAAGTATTAATTAGGTCTATATGGCAAACAAGGGTCCAAATATTAAAAAATTGATAGACAAATTAGAGCCTGGGCATTACGAAGATCCAAAGCCGGTGCATTCTCAAGTGTCTAAGAAAGTTGAGGCTTTGCATAGACTAGGGCTGGTCGATGAAGAAAATATCTTGCTTTTTGTGAAGGGGGGGTGATTTCTGTGTTGGAGGGTGAGGTTTTAAGGCTTTCTTTGTTTGGGTATTCAGATGCTTTTATATTTCAACAATTGAGTGATTTTCATATAGCCGAGGAAACATATGTGGCTACTTTGAGGAAATATGCTATAAACAAAATAAAGAAATCTAGAGAATGATTTTTTTGCAGTTAACTTACAGCTTACTAACTTTACTACTTACAATCAACATATATGCTCGATATCAAATTTATTAGAGAAAATGCGGACAAGGTCAAAGATGCTTGCAGCAAAAAAGGCATTGATGCAAATGTGATAGACCAACTTTTGGATTGGGATTTGCAAAGACGTGAATTGGTGGCGGGGGTAGATGCTCTCCGGGCCGCCAAAAACGCAGTGTCTTTGGATATTGCAAAAATGTCTGCTGATGAGAAGGCGTCAAAGCTGCTCGAGATGAAAGAAGTGGATTCCAGGCAAACAGAAATGGAAGCCAAACTTCGCGAAGTGCAAAAGCAGTTTGATGCTCTGATGTTGCAAATTCCAAATATTCCCGCACCAGAAGTGCCGGTGGGTAAAGACGATAGTGGAAATATTCCTTGGCGTTACTGGAGTGTGGCTACTGGCGCTATGTCTGCGGATGATCCCAAAGTCAGCGAGGTGCCAACTAAATTTGATTTTGAAGTTAAGGATCATGCAGAGATTGGTGTGAATTTAAATTTGATGGATTTGGAAGCTGGAGTAAAGACCGCGGGTTTTCGTGGGTATTATTTGAAAAATGAATTAGTGCTTATGCATTATGGTCTCATGATGCATGCCCTAGAAAAACTTCGTGCCAAAGGTTTTACTTTGATGGCGACTCCAACGATTGTTCGGGAATTTGCATTGCAGGGAGCTGGTATGTTGCCTCAGGGTAGAGAAGAAATTTATCAAGTGGCAGAAGAACATGATTTGGTTAATGATGATACAACCTCTCCCCAACCCTCCCCTCAGAAGGGGAGGGAGCCGATGTTTTTGGCGGGAACATCTGAACCTTCTTTGATTGCTTATTATGCAGATAAGATATTAGAAGAAAAAGATTTACCAATTCAAGTGTGTGGCGTTTCCCCTTGCTATAGAAGTGAGATTGGCAGTTACGGTAAGGACACTAAGGGTTTGTATCGTGTTCATGAGTTTATGAAGGTGGAGCAGGTGGTTGTGTGTAAAGCGGAGGTGGAGGAAAGTGAACGTCTCCATGAGGCACTCAGAGAAATCGCCGAAGAAATGCTGCAAGATTTGAAGCTACCATACCGCGTGATTCATGTATGTACTGGCGATATGGGTATGGGTAAATATAAAATGTACGACATAGAGACTTGGATGCCAGCTAGAAAAAATTACGGGGAAACTCATTCAGACTCAAATCTAACTGACTGGCAAGCTCGCAGGCTTAATATTCGTTATCGCGACAGTAAAGGTGAGGTGAAATATGCTTTTACTCTCAATAATACCGCAGTGGCATCTCCACGTATTTTGATCGCCATTTTGGAAAACTATCAGCAAGCAGATGGATCTGTGAAAGTGCCTGAGATTTTGCAAAAGTATGTTGGAAGTGAAGTAATTAAGGGTAAATAATTTTATGCTCGAAGGCTTAGCTCAACATTTTCAACTCGCCGAAGTGTCTCATGTGGTGAAGCTGGGCGGTCTTGATGTTTTACAGGGACCGACCACAGAAAAAGATTCTAAAGATTTAGAAAAAGAAGCTAGGGAATTATTTATTCGGGTGCACTCTAATTATACTATTGGAGAGGTGTCAACAAATGAGACTACCGCCAAAGAGTATTTCCAGAGAGCGTACGTAGAACTTTTTGGCTTCTGGCAAAATCATCCAGAAAAAGTTTCAGAAGATATGGTGCGGGTAATGGCACAAATATTGCGTCGCCAAACAAGCAATGCTGTCACGCAGGCGGAAAGACTTTTAGATTTACCGCAGGCTGGCTTAAGTGACAACACGAGGCGTTTTTTGTTGGAAAACTGTTTGGGGTTGGCTAAATTTGCTGGAAATGCAGATTTGACTGCGAAGATTGAATTACAAATGAGCGACCTCGGACCCAAACCTTAAACTTTAAGATTTTTAAAAGTTCCAGCTTCTGTTATAATACAGAGGCTGGTTTTATTTGCTATGAAATAAGAAATGCGACATTTTATAGAAAAAATCTTGGCCTTTTTGGCAAAAAGAGTATTAGCAAAATACAAGCCTTTGATTATAGGCATTACTGGCAGTGTAGGAAAAACCTCTACAAGGCAGGCGGTTTTTTGTGTGGTCAAAGAGCATTTTAGAAGTTTTACGCCAGCTAGAAATCTAAACACTTTACTTGGGTTGCCTTTGGGAGTTTTGATGCAAGATAGCCCTGAGAGAAATTTGTTGGGGTGGCTGAAAGTTTTTTTGTGGGGGGCGTATTTGATTTTGTTTAAATATAGATATCCAGAAGTTTTGGTTTTGGAGTACGGGATTGACAAGCCGGGGGAAATGGAGATGTTGATAAATATCGCAAGACCAAATATTGCCATTTTGACAGGAGTTGGAGAGTCGCACTTAGAATTTTTTGAAAGTAGGGAGCATCTTGCGGATGAAAAAGGAAAATTGATTTCTAGTTTGGTCTCTGGAGGAACTGCCATAATCAATCGGAGTAACGAAGCGGCGGTTTTGCAGGCAAAGAAAATTTTTGAATCTAGGAAAGATATTAAGTTTTTGGATTATGCTATTTATGGTTTTGAAGATGCCGCAGTTCACGCAGATGATGTAAGTGAGTCTTTTGAGGGTGCTATTGAAACAGAGGTTTTTGTCAAAACTCCAACTAGGGTGCCCAGGTTTACTTTGGGGGCTATAGGTGAGGCTCATGTATTGGCAGGTCTCGCTGCGGTGGCTGTGGCAGAGGCTTTGAAGATTTCTTCTGAGGATATCAAAAAAGGGCTTTTGAATTATAGGCCGCAACCAGGAAGGCTAAATGTGATTTCTGGTATTAAGAAAAGTTTGATTATTGACGATACTTATAATTCTTCCCCGTCTTCTGCGCTGGTGGCTTTGGATACATTAAAGACAGCTTTTGCCATTTGGAAAAGTTATAAAAGAATTGCTGTTCTGGGAGATATGCTTGAATTGGGTGGTGAGACTGTTGCTATGCATGAAGATATTGGCAGGCGGGTGGCAGAGCTAAAATTTGACTCACTGATTTGTGTGGGCGATTTGTCCAAGTCTACGGCACTTGCAGCAGAGCGGGCTGGTATGAAAAAAGATGCTATTCATTGGTTTTCTAAATCACTAGAGGCTGTGAGTTTGCTGCAGGAGATGATCACAGAAAACACAATTGTTTTGGTGAAGGGTAGTCAAGGTATGCGTATGGAAAAGATTGTGAAAGAGATTATGTCAGAACCCATGAGGGCTGTGGATCTTTTGTGTCGTCAAAATGCGGGCTGGCAAAAGAAATTGTAATAAAAATATTGGTATCGTTTATTCAGCGTTATATTTTTTGAGAACAAAACCGCATGCGTTTACATGAAGTAAAAACAGACAATCATAAAAAAGTTCGAGTTTCCTTCCTCTCTAGATTTTTTAATTTTGGTGCAGCGGCTAGGCCAACTTTGCCAATGGTGAAAAAGAAGTGGGGAAAGAAGGAGCTACTCAGAAATATTTTACTGGGGTGTCTTGTGCCTACTTTGTTGATTTTTTATTATTTAATTTTTGGTTCTTATTTTCAAATCAAAGAAATTGTAGTTGATGGTTTGGGTGAAAATAATCAGAGTGTCGTCTCTCAAGTGAAAGAGTATTTATCCAACAGTCGTTTTTTTGGTATGCGTGAACAGAGCCTCTTACTTTTCGATACAGATGATCTGACTCGTTTGCTGGAAAAAAGATCAGATGTTTTGGAGGTTATCTCTGTAAAGGAGGATTGGCCCAGCAAAGTCTTGATACAATTACAACCACGCACCCCTACTTTTAAAGTAGAGCAGGATGGAAAAAATAAAATTTTTGGTGAGGATGGTCTTTATCTTTTTCAGAATGATCTAAATGATCCTGCCTCTTCTGGAGTGCCTAAGTTACGATGGAATGCTGGCCTCAGTGGAGTTATATCCGGGGAAAATTTAAACAAGGACTTGGCTATAAAGATGTCTGGATTGACTCGTGCTGTAGTGCAGTCTGGGATATCTAATGTTTTGGGAATTGAAGTTTTACCTTTGGTGCTTTTAGAAAAGCCTCAAGAAAAAGCGTTAGAAAAGATTTTTGGCGACGATGTCACTACAGGTGATCCTTTGATCCAGACTAATAGCTTGCCCCGTGATATTATTTACAAACAGCAAGATGAATTGTCTGGGGAGCTGGTTTTGGAGGCCAAGTCCGTTCTTGGTACGGAGAGGAGTTTTTATTTGCTTTTGCAATTAAAACAAAATCCAGATGATTTAAAATCTCAGCTGGATTTGGTTTTGAGTAAACAGTCTCGTGACCGTTTACAAAAAATCGTTTATTTGGATATGCGGTATGCTGGAAGAGGGTATCTCTGCTTAGAGTCTACGCCGTGTGCAGAAAAATTGCCTTGGAAGGTAGCTGAATAGTCGTAAGATATGGGTCCGCCAGCTGGCGGACTCTTTTTGTATGGCTATTTTGATAGTTTATTTGATTTTATATTTATCCACTACAATCCAAGTGCCTACATATGGTCTGACTTCTGCGAAGCCGTGTTCTTCTTCTTGCGTCCAATTACTTGGTACTTCTGGTTTATTTCCACCAAAACCATTGGTCCAAAGCAGCCATACAGTATTACCAGAATCAATGCTTTCAAAATTTGGAAGCAAATCCTCGTTAGTTAGAATTGCCGTGCCAGCAAAGTGCGGCATGTTGTCTATAGTTGTTTGTCCACCACTGTACAACTTAGCTGTTAGCTGATAGCTGTTAGCTGATAGCTGGTTCAAGTAATACTTCAGATTAAAAAATTCAAAGCTGCTTCCCACGATCAAAATATCACCTTGCTTGGTATTATTTTTTAAAAGTTCCACGGCGGCTTTCATGCCTGGTTTTTCTTTTACATTTAGTTCTTTCCAGTAGTGTGAAAAAGTGTAGAGATTGGTTATTAGCAGAATAAAGAATAAAGAATAAAGAATAAAGATCCTGAGTTTTGCAACCCGTAACCCGTAACTATCACCATCCGAGCGGGCAGGTATAACCCGTAATTCTCCTAGCCACGTGGCGAGCATTATACTAAAAAAGGGAGCTGAAAAAGCAAAATAGCGAATCAAGTACACAGAGGAATCGCTGCCTTTTAGTTTGGCAAGCGCTGCAAAAAGTAGCGAGCCCACAAAAGGAGCTAGCCAGGCAAAAATAATCAAGCCTTTGTAAGCGAGATTTGATTTGCGTAAAAATGAAATCGTAATATAAACAATCGCAGCCGTTACCAGAATCAGAATTATTTGTGTGCTGGTTTTGTGGGCATCTACCCCAGCGCCTACTAGCATTTCGTAAATAGTGGATGGCATGCTCCAGAGGTCCATTTTTGGGATCCAGTACCCGTTTCCTACTTGTTTGAACTGAAAGAAAAATATTTTTAGCCAGGGAAGGAAGGATCCTCCGATAATAATATAAGAAAAGATTAATTGCCAAGTTTTAGATTTGTAATTTGCTATTTGTGCTTTTAAGCTTGTAGCTTGTAGCTTGTAGCTTGTAGCTGTTTGGAAGAGTCCATACAAACATAGTGCTGCTATAGTGAAGATCAGATAATAATGAGTAAGTATGGCTAGTCCGGAAGCTACCGCAAACATAAAATAGCTTGTAGCTTGTAGCTTGTAGCTTGTAGCTTTTAATGCACGGACAAGAAAATACGCAGCTAGTACAGCCAAAAAAGCGCCAAAAGTATACATGCGGGCCTCTAGAGAAAAACCAATTTGAAAAGGATTGATCGCCACAAGAAGAGCTGCCAGGAGTGGAGCGTATATCGTATTGTGAGTGACTAGATTTCTTGTCATCCCGGTTTCTACAAGGGAGCTGCTTTGGGCGACCGCGGGAAGACCGGGATCCATGTATTTTTCTTTATCATCTATTGCTTTTGATTTTTCCAGCTTTGTGTGGATCCCGGCCTCCGCCGGGATGACAGAAGAGGAGGTCGGGATGACAGAAAAGTTTTGTTTTGTGCTAGTCACTCGCCACTCGCCACTCGTAATCGCCTTCACCAATTCATACACTGCTATGATCGTTGCTGTTCCAAAGAAAATAGAAAACCCTCGGAGAGCGGCCAGTGAGTCGCCAAAAATATAACTCCAAAATCTTAAAGCTATATAGTACATAGGTGGATGCACGTCTAGACCAATTCTATGCATCATTTCTCCCCATGGATATTTTATGAGCAGTGCTGAAAAAGCCTCATCATGCCAAAGGGAAATATCTAGATTGTGAAAAATCCGCATCCCTAGTCCCACAGTAACTATAATACCCAACAATAAATAGTTTTTATATTTGGTCATGGTTTTGTTTTTATGTAGATGGTCTATAGATAGTTAAATTGTTTTAATACAGCTTTTATATATTCTGTGTGATGTGAAAGTCCTTGTTCTCTAGCTTTGAGGGCTGCCAGCCAAGCTTGCTCATTGCCGCGTTTTTCAGATTGCAATTCTTGCTGGCGAGCTTCTGCATTTCTTTCTAATAGTTCTAAATACAAGTTCATTAATCGCATTCTTTCTGATATTTCTTCGTCGTGTTTTCCTGGGGTCTCTTCTAAAACATCTATTTCTGCTGCCGCGGCAGCACCCCCGGCAATAGAGCCAACCAAATCATGCATGCTCCAACCATCCATCCCTTGTTCCGCGTCGCAGTATTTATTAGAAATTTCTATCGCCCGATATGCCAGTTCTTTGGCGATTTGTCTGAGTTTTTCCACTTGGCTTGCTCGTGGGGTTTCTTTTTTCATAATTCTTTATTCTTTATTCGCTATTCTTGACTTACTGAACCACATATACTGCCATAATGTATTTTCCCGCAGTGTTTTTTTCAAAAAGTTTTAGTTTTACATTCGGGTGGTACTGTTTGAATTTTTTAATGTCGAAAAGTGAACTCATGGTAAAAACGATTTCGTCTCCGCTTTTAAGTCCATAAGTGTAAGGGGAAGGTTTGGTATTATCGGAAGCCAACCTCTTCCCAGCCCTCTCCTCAGAAGGAGAGGGGGCCATACCTCCTAGCCAAGAATCCTCTGGGTCTACTTGAGTATAAGGTTTGTTACTTGCATCATCTATACAGTTATTTGGGCGATAGGCGGAGTCTCTGTCGCAAGAAGTCTTGCCGACTTTGGTAGTGAGGTAGTCCGTGGTTTGCACAGAAAATTTATCTAGAATTAAATAAGTGGTTTCTCTGTGTCCATACTGTTTTAAATATTCGCTGACAACTGTCAGATCGCCACGAAAAGCTTCGTAGTTTTCAGAAGAATTGGCAGCCGTAACAAAATAGAGTTGATAAGTTTGAACGGGTAAGGCGATGAGGAGAAACGCAATATATAGAAAAGATAGCCCGCGGACAATCTTTTCTGTCATCCCGGAATTTTCCGCTTTGGGAAAATGTCCGGGATCTTTGCTTACTTGCAATATTTTTTCAGCATCCGTATCCTTGCTTTCTAATAAAGATCCCGGATCACGGCCTCTCAAAGCCTCGGCCTTGTCCGGGATGACATACAACATGAGACAATTATAAACCTTACACATTCCATAAGCTGTGATAATAAATACTACTGGAATAGTGCCGATACTTCTTAGTCCGTGAGGGATGCCTTCGGCCGTCATGATCACCGGCAAGAGCATGGCAAAAAACCATCCAGTAAGGAGAAATTCAGGGTAGTTCTGGCGATAGCGTATAGGCCTTAGCGTGTAGCGAATAGCGAACAAGAGACACAGAATTAAGCCAATGGCGAAAAAAGGCGAGATGAAAGGAGAAAGAAAAGGAAAGCCTGAAATATTGTGTCGCCAATTTACATCTCCGTGGGTAAAGTAGGCGAGTATGGAGTCCTTGCTTACTTGCCAAATAGTGCCGATTAGATCTCCATGATTTAATTCCACATTAAACACACTTACTTGTCCGCTTCGGCCAACAAAGCTGCCTGGGTGAGTATAGAAATAATGAGCTAGTGGGGAGATGACTATTACAAAACTGACTGCGGCAATCAAAAAAGGTTTCCAAAAATTTTGAAATAATATTTTGAGTTTTGATCCGAAATCGTTTTTTGTTTTATTGTCCGTATGGAGTTCGGCGGCTTCACTTTTTTGTTCGCTATTAGAAATTAAGTAAAGATCCCGTGTCGTAGCACGGGATGACAGAAGAAAGGCCGCGGTTGGCCAGAGAATCAAAATACCCACAAGCGGAATCATGATGCGAAAAGCTATGTAGGTATAAAATCCAAGGGCGAAGAAAATGCCGAAAAGGATGGGGAATAGCGAATAGCGAATAGCGAATAGCGATTTTGCAGCGGGATTCTGTTTACTTGTTACTTTTTGCTTGTCTCTTGTTACTATTTTCAACATCGCCCACAGAGTGAGGGCTGACAAAAGTGGAATTAAATTGGCCCTAAAGGCTGTGCGGGATAAAACTACGTGCCAGGAAGAGACGGCCATGAGGAAGGCGGCCAGATAAGCCGTGAGACGTGAGGAGTGAGCCTTGAGTCTGAATATTTCTTTGGTTACAAAATAGCAAGCCGCTACAGCCAGGGTGCCAACCAGGGCTGAGACTAAATGATGGGCAAAAGGACTTCTGCCAAAAATTTTTACACTACCCCAAAGCATATAAAAAAACAAGGCTTCTCTGCCATTACCTCTTTCGTAAAATGGCTGAAGATGGCCTTGCTCCATTAAATTAATGTCCAGTCCGTTAGCTGCTTCATCGGGAAAAAGTCCGGCTGGGAGTATAAAAAGTTTGTAGGTTCTAAAGGCTAGGGCTGTCAGAAAAATTAGAGATGGGAGTACCCAAAACAAATGCCGCTTGATTCTTTCCATATTTTGTGGTTTTATTATAATAAGCAGAAGTGAGGAGTGAGGGATGAGAAGTGAGTGAGACCCTTTTCTTTTTCAATACAGCTTGAATTGCACAACTCATCACTCAAGGCTCAATCCTCACTTCTATATTTTTATTTTATCACATATGAGTGAAGCTTTTAGAAAAAGGACTCGGACGGAAAGATTTTGGGAAGTTCTCCCTGGAATTATGTTTTGGGGAACCATGATTTTGGCGGTTTTGATGGCCAAATATCAGCCGCTTTGGACTTCTATTTTTATTATTTGTTTTGATTTGTATTGGGTGCTAAAAGCTCTCAATGTTGCGACGCATCTTTTGGCCAGTTATTTGGTTTTTCGGATTCATACGACTTTGAATTGGCTAGAGCGCTTGCAGTATATGTCTGGTAATACTCCGGAGTTTATTAAACAATTAGCAAAAGAAGCCAAAGAGGACCCGAGAAGAACAGCCAGAAATTATTTTGCCAGGGAAAAAATCCGTTTAGAAAAATTCAGTAGACAAGTGGGGGATTACAAAGAGATTTATCATTTGGTGCTGTTGCCTTTTTATAATGAGTCTTTTGAAATACTGTCCAGTACTGTAGAAGCTCTATCAAAAGTTCAGTACCCAATGGACAAAATTTTTGTAGTCCTTGCCAGTGAAGAGCGTGGGGGAGAAAGCGCACAAGAGGTCGCAAGACAAATTTTGGAAAAATATCAAAATGTTTTTGGAAGACTAGTGGTGACTGTTCACCCAGATGGTATTGTGGGGGAGCTCAAAGGCAAGAGTGCAAACGCTTCTTGGGCGGCGCGCGCACAGCTACCAGAGCTAGAAAAGCTTGGCATTCCTATAGAAAACGTGATTGTTTCCAATTTTGATAGTGATACCGTGGTGCATCCGCAATATTTTGCTAGAGTGACTTATGAATTTTTGACTGCAGAAAAACCATACAACTCTAGTTACCAGCCGATCGCTGTCTATAATAATAATATCTGGGATGCCCCAGCTTTGATTCGCGTAGTTTCCGTTTCCAATTCATTTTGGCAGTTTACGGAAAGCTCTCGTCCGGACAGATTGCGCACTTTTTCTTCTCATAGTATTCCACTAAAGACTTTGGTGGACGTTGGGTTTTGGAAAGTGGATTTGGTAAATGAAGACGGGTTTATTTTTTGGCAGTGTTATCTACATTACCAGGGAGATTTTCAGGTGGTGCCGCTCTTTTTGCCTATCAGTTTAGATACCTGTTTGGATTCCACTACTTGGCAAACTTTGAAAAATCAGTACAAGCAAAAGCAGCGTTGGGCGTATAATGTAGAGTACTATCCACATTTGATTTGGCCTTTGATAAAATCCAAGGCGCCGTTCCGCGACAAGTTCCTCAAGCTTTTCCAGTACGTAGAAGGAAATTTCAATTGGGCTACCGCCAGTCTTTTGATTGCTGTTTTGGGACTTTTGCCTTTGTTTTTGGGTGGGGCGGAATTTTTGGATACAGTGGTGGCATATAATCTGCCACGCATGACACAGTTTTTGCTGCGCACCTCTTTGATTTTTTTGGCAGCCAGTGTGTACGTAAACTTGATTTTGCTCCCGCCACGCCCTCAAAAGTACACCAGGTGGAGAAGTTTTATGATGTATGCTCAGTGGTTGCTTGTGCCTATAGTGTCTTTGGTTTTTGGAAGTATTCCAGCTATAGACGCCCAGACTCGTTTAATGTTGGGTAAATATTTAGGTTTTTGGGTCACTCCAAAAGCCCGCAAAGGTGAAGTCACTGCTCACACCATGAAAGAGATGCGGACAGCTGGCGGGCCCGAGTCTGCTAATTAAAAATATTCATTTTTTGATATTTAATTTCATGATCGGCTATTTTTTTGGTGCTGTGGTTTTGAGTTTTTTGCTCACTCCAGTTATTGGCAAGCTGGCTTTTGCTTTTGGATGCGTAGACGTACCAGATGGTAAAAGAAAAATTCACACAAAACCCATACCTCTTTTGGGTGGGTTTGCAATTTTCTGGGCTTTTGTTTTGACTTTGGGTGCCGCTTTATTTTTAGGGCAAGTAAATTTACAATCCTTGCCGCTGAAATTTATTTTTGGAATTTTTGGCGGGGGAGTGATTTTGATGTTTGGAGGCTTTTTGGATGACAAATTTACTTTGTCTGCCAAAAGAGCTTGGGTCTTTCCAGCTCTAGCTTCGCTTGTAATAGTTTTGTCTGGTATAGGAGTTGGGATAAAATTTTTAACCAATCCTTTTGGAGGAATTATAAATTTAGACTATGTATGGCTCGGCGTGCCCTTGTCTGGAATCTTTACTTGGGTGTGGCTAATGGCGACTACTTACACCACAAAAATTTTGGACGGTTTAGATGGACTAGTGTCTGGGGTGGGGATTATCGCCGCCTTGGTTTTGTTTGTTTTGTCTTTGCGCCCAGAGATTGCACAAAGTGATACTGCGCTTCTGAGCTTGATTTTGGCGGGTAGCCTTTTGGGTTTTTTGCCTTTTGCCTGGCATCCTGCCAAGATCTTTTTGGGGGAAAGTGGTAGCACTTTTGTAGGGTTTGTTTTGGGGGTCCTTTCTGTGCTTTCTGGGGCCAAAATAGCCACTGCTGTGCTGGTAATGGGACTGCCTATCCTAGATGTGGCGTGGGCGGTTTTACGACGTCTCTACAGGCGCCAGAGCCCCTTTAGGGGGGATCGTGAGCATATCCACCATTTGCTTTTAAATGCCGGTTTTAGCCACGAGGCGGCGGTTTTGTGCTATTACGCTATATCTAGCGCTTTTGGCTTTACTGCCGTGTTTTTGCAGTCCCAGGGCAAATTTTATGCCCTGTCAGCCCTTTTGGTTTTGATGCTAGTTTTGGTAGGTTTTTTGACGCACACTAGCAAAAAGCCTGCTTAATGGTGTTGTGTGCCTATTCTATAGGTAAAATGATGGTAAAATGAGCGATTTTTCTCCTCAGCTATTGACAACTATGGGTATAAATGGGGTATA
>CAZGEB010000003.1:0-3162 GCA_964524915.1 uncultured Candidatus Saccharibacteria bacterium | reverse complement strand
TATGACACAATATTCAGTAATCGCAACTGGTGGAAAGCAGTATTTGGTTTCTCCAGGCACCAAAGTAAAAGTAGAAAAGCTCGCAGGCGAAGTTGGCGGTAAAATTACTTTTGACCAAGTTTTGTTTACTACAAATGGCGGCAGTCAATTTCAAGTTGGCAAGCCTACCGTAGCTGGCACTGTTGTAACCGGTACAGTTATCAAGCAAGGCAGAAGTAAGAAAGTTACAGTTTTTAAATACCGTGAGAAGTCTCGTTATCGCCGCACCGCCGGCCACAGACAAGGCTATACAGAAGTAGAAATAGATTAAAATAATAAAGACCCCTATAGGGTCTTTATTATTTTAATGAGACTTATTGATATTTATTGATATTATTTGAGATTTTGCTTGCTGCGCATATTGCTTGCAATAAAATTTTGTAATTTCAGAGATAACTCTTTGGAGTTTTTGGTATATTCTTCAGCGAGTATTTTTTCAATTAAGGTTCTCTCTACTAATAGTGGTAACCAGTGATTGGCTGCTTCTGCCAAAGACGCCCTAGCTTGATAGTAGAATTTTACACGATCCAAGAAATGAAATCTTGAATACCCTTCGGCGATATTTGCACCGATTGAATCTGTGGATCTCAGAAACTGATCGCCGATTAGTTTTTGTTGTTTCCAGTCAAGTTTTTGGTAAGCTATCCAGGCAATTTTAGACAATTCTCTAGATAATCTGTAAACCACCAGATCTTCAAGAGCTATAAATTTCATTGTTACTTTATCGTCCATAAAGCCAGCGATTTAATTTCAATGATTTTCTATAATTATCAATTGATATCTGATGGTATTTTCTAAAATTCTCTTCTGCCTTCCATTGCTCTGGTTAGTGTGAGGTCGTCTGCATACTCTAGGTCTCCGCCGGTGGGGATGCCGCGAGCAATGCGGGTGATTTTGATTTGTGGATTTGCTTCCGCTATCAATTTAGCAATATGTCTTGCAGTGGTTTCGCCTTCTAGGGTAGGGTTGGTGGCGAGGATTACTTCATTTATTAGACTTGAGCCGTGAGCTGTGAGCCGTGAGAGCAGAGATTGGATCTGTAGTTTATCGGGACCAATACCGTCCAGTGGGCTAAGTACTCCACCCAGAACATGGTAGAGCCCCAAAAATCCTCTAGATTTTTCTATAGCAAGAGCATCTAGTGGCTCTTCTACTACACAAATCAGACTTTGGTTGCGAGTAGAGTCTGTGCAAATACTGCAAGGGTCTAGATCTGCCATGGTGTGGCAGATGCTACAAAAATTGACTGTACTTTTGACCTCTTCTACAGCTCGAGAAAGTGCAGATATGTCTATTTGATTTTTTTTGAGAAGTGAAAGCGCGATTCTTTGTGCGCTTTTTTGACCTATGCCGGGTAGCTTGGCAAATTCATTAATAGCTGTTTGGAGAGATTTAGGGAGATTCATAAGAAAGTAGTGAGAAATGAGAAGTGAGGAATGAGATTAGGGCATGTAGTTACTTGTCATCTTATTGAGCATCTTTTGTACTTCATTTGCAAGTTCAAGAGATTTGTCGGTGTTAATATTTGAATATTGTCTATTTACGATAGAAATTTGTGTTTCTAATTCTGCCGCTGACCCTAAAGCTATACTAAGGTGGTGTCCGTATTCAGCTTTTGATTTTCTTCTAAAGCCTTCCGCAATATTTGATGGAATTGATATAGCAGCTCGAAGCATTTGAGATCCTAAAATATAGTACTCGCTTTTTGGTAAGAGCCTAACAATTTTGTATATTTGATCTACTAGGTCCATCGCTTTTTGCCATACAATCAGATCTTGATATGATGTTGGTTTTTGGTTCATGCGGTTTATATGTTTATTGTGTAGCCCTCACTTCTCAAGTCTCACTCCTCACTCCTGTCATCTTGCAATCGTTTCTCCAGATTTCTAAATGAAGCTTTTTCGGCGTCAAAGTATAGGTCCACTTTGCCGATAGGACCATTACGATGCTTTTTCACATGCACTTCAGCAATATTTGGTCTGCGTGATTCCGCGCCCTTGTAGGCATCTTCACGGTAGATAAACATTACCACGTCTGCGTCTTGTTCTATAGATCCAGACTCTCTTAAGTCTGCTAGGTTTGGAACTTTGTTGTCGCGGTTTTCTACATTTCTAGAAAGCTGTGACAGGGCAATAACTGGCACGTTGAGCTCTCTGGCTAGTAGTTTCAAGCTTCTGGAAATTTCACTGACTTCTTGCACACGATTGTCTGAGTTGCTGTTTCTGCCCGACATTAACTGCAAATAGTCAACCACAATCATGCCCACTTTGTGCTCAGCTTGTAGTCTGCGGGATTTGGTGCGAATTTCCATGACAGTGGCGCCTGCTGTGTCGTCTATATAGATGGGTGCCTCGCTCAAAATTCCCATAGCTTCACCTAATTGCACCCAGTCGCCATCGTTCATATTGCCAGTGCGAATTTTCCACAAATTCACCCCACTTTGAGCTGAAAGCAAACGGTCTACCACTTCGTCTTTGCTCATTTCCAAAGAAAAGATACCCACTGGTACTTTGAGGGCTGCTGCTGCGTGCCTGACTATGTCTATGGCAAGCGAAGATTTTCCCATAGAAGGCCTGGCGGCGAGGACTACTAAGTTGGATTTTTGTAAACCACCGAGAAGATTGTCTAAATCCACAAAGCCCGTAGCAGTGCCCCTGAGCTTGCCTTTTTCTCTATGAAGCTCGTCTATTCTTTCAAATGCTTCATTTAAAATAGAGCCGATGGGGAGAAAATTTTGGTGTAAATGTTTTTGTGAGACGCCAAAAAGCTGTTTTTCGGCTGCGTCCAAAATATCTTCAATATCACCCTGTTCTTCAAATGCAATTTTTTGAATTAAATTGGCGGTCGTGATCAGTTTTCTAAGTGTACCTTTCTTTCTAACAATATCCGCATAGTGCATGGTGTGGCTAGTGGAAGGCACTACACTGATCAATTCTGCTAGGTAAGCTGCTCCTCCAGATCTGTCTAGTACACCTTGTTCTTCTAGGAGGTTGCTGACTGTGACTAGGTCTATGGCGGAATTTTTACTGAAAAGTTCTATGATAGCTGCAAAAATTAGTTTGTGTTTGGGGTCGTAAAAGTCTTCTGGTTGCAGGATATCCGCCACTTTCACAATCGCATCCC
>CAZGEB010000002.1:72169-75891 GCA_964524915.1 uncultured Candidatus Saccharibacteria bacterium | reverse complement strand
TTCAAAACGTCGTGAGACAGTTTGGTCCTTATCTGCTGTGGGTGTACGAAATTTGAGTGGTCACATCTCTAGTACGAGAGGACCGAGATGTATGGACCTCTGGTGTACCCGTTGTCCCTTCAGGGGCATTGCGGGGTAGCTAGGTCCAGTTCAGATAAGTGCTGAAAGCATATAAGCACGAAGCTGTCCACAAGATAAGGTTTCGTAATCCCGCGTCAGCGGGATGGAAGGTTCGTGGAAGACTACCACGTATTTAAATCAGTTTTTAGTTTTTAGTGGATAGTTTTTAGTAGCAATACTAATGACTAAAAACTACGAACTCTTGACTGGTTCCATAGGTAGCAGGTGTAAGTGCAGTAATGTATTTAGCCGAGCTATACTAATCAACCGAAGTTTAGATCGCGGACATACCCTCTAAATAAAGTAGTAAGCTGTAAGTTGGTAAGTAGTAAGTTAAAGGCGCGAAAGCTTTTGGCTGATAGCTTATTAGCTTTCTAGCTTATAGACAAAGACAATTTATTTTTTTATTCCAGACAAGCGAGTTTTCGAGCATGGTCGGGAATTCAAATATAAATTGTAGCGTGCCGATTTATCGGCCAAGAAGAAAGTTGTAAGTCGATAAGTAGTAACTTAAGGGTGATGTGGCTTTTGACTGATAGCTTATTAGCTTACCAGCTTTTAAGGTGATGGAATAAACTTTGTTATTTAGAATGGATATGGTGGGAGTATAAATTTATGGCAAATGTTACAAGAAATGTTACAACACTAGGTGGACTCCGTGGATTGGCTTCTAGTAAAGAGGAATATGATAAGCTTTTTATGGAAGGAATGAAAGGGGAAGCTATTAGGATACTTAATTTACCGCCTGATGCAACTGAAGAAGAAATTAGAAAGGCTACTATGGCACGCCTTCAGTCATCGGATCGGTCTAAATCTGCGTAGTTTGCGAACTGTTCCTCAAGGAGAGTTTCTGTATAGATTATCTTTTTTAGCTAAATATACGGAATCCCCCCTTGGGTGGCAGTTACAACTTGGTACGACCTGGTCTCATCCCGAACCCAGAAGTCAAACGAGTTAGTGCCGATGATACTTGGGAAATATTCCCATGGGAAAGTAGGTCGCCGCCCTTTTATGAAAAACCGCTTCTTAACGAAGCGGTTTTTCTATTAATTACAACAAACAGTGGTACCAAAACAGTGATGGGATGGGGCAACTCAATTGCTTTGTCGATTAAAAGCAGTCTATAAAGCAGGTGCCCGTTAGCTATTATGTTGGGTGTGTTATCTCTCTACAAATCGTTACTATATTTTTAAATGTCATCATTGTTGGTTTTGTAAGAACAACTTATAGTTCAAGTTGTTAGAACTACCGCGTATTAAGTGAAATTGACTTTTATAACCTGAAATTGTCCCACATAAATAATTTGACTGGTTATAGGCCAACATGTCTGCCGATGGTTATGGCCGAGAGAAATTGGATTAATGTCTTTTTTCTAGATTCCTCTTACTAAATAAATGCTCAACAGTGGTGATAAGTTGGTTTTCGTTGCCTTTGCCTATAATAAAGTCAAAGAGTTCTGCTATTTCTTTATCTTGAGAGATGTCTAAGCTACTGCCGCAGTAGAGAATAAACTTTGCTCTTACCCCTCTCTTCTTTAACTCCTTGGTCAGCTCTACACCATCCAGACTATCCATGGTCAAATTTAAATCCATAATAATTAGACTGTAGGTTTGTTGTTCGCATGCCTTAAAGGCAGCGCTATCCTTCATAGCTTCACTTACATTGTGTCCAAATTCCTCCAATGTTTTGCGTAAGTTTTCAGTTTGACCAAAAATGACTCCGTCGTCGACAATCAAAATATTTGCCATTGTATATTATAATTATTAGTAAATTCAATGCCCTATAACTGCATTATTTCATAGTCTGAATATACGGTCCATATTCCCGACATGCGGTTATGGCTATTTATGCATATATTAGGGCTTATATTAGCCAGTTTTCTTGAGTTGTCGGAAAAGACGACAAATTGTATAATATAATTAATATGAGTTTGGAGTCTAATCTAGTTAAGTCCGGCCTAAGCGAAAAAGAAGCCAAGGTTTATTTGGCAGTTTTAGATTTAGGTGCTGCCTCAGTTTTGGAAATCAGCAAGAAGACCTATCTCAAGCGGACTAGTATTTATGAAATCATGCCAGCGCTCATTAAGCGTGGACTTATATCGCAAACACTTGAGCGGAAGCGCCTGCGGTTCGTCGCGGAGTCCGCTACGAGTTTGTATCGCCAAAAGAATTTGGAACTGGATATTTTAGGGCAGTTGCTACCATCACTGGAAGCATTCCGAAATAAAAAACCAAACAAGCCGTCAATTAAATGGTTTGAAGGCAAAGAAGCTTTGCAAAAAGTTTTTGTTGATATGGTCAGAGAAACCAGCCTTAATGATACTATTCTAGCTCTAGAGGGTAAGTTTGGTGAAACTCTCAAGCATCTCGGCGGTGATTTTTTTAAAGGTGTTCTTAAAGAGAAAAAAATGCGAGGGCTGCGCTCAAAGACCATACTTGCCATGACTAGGGCTGAATTTGAGTTGGCAACCAGAGCGGTGCCGTGGAGTGTTGACCATCAAATTTCTATCAGGCTTATTGCAGACCATGTGAACCAGGTTGGGGTCAATTGGTATCTGTACCAAAATAAGCTCGCGTTTATTGTACCAGGCCAACTCTTGGCATTGGTGATAGAAAACCAACTATTTAAAGAAAGTCTGAACTTCGTGTTTGAAAATATGTGGAAAAATGCAGAAGCGATAAATCTGACAAAATAATCACCCATAGTAAAATTGTCGCTTTGTGATATATTTTTAGGGAGTATTCAACAATGAAAATCCTGCCCCCCAAAGTCAGCAGGGGTTAGGATATATGGGGCAGGTGTTGCCGCCCTTTTATGAAAAACCGCTTCTTAACGAAGCGGTTTTTTCTATTTGTCTAGATTTGCCATTTATTTCCTAGTTGACTAGTAGGAAATATTTTTTTGCTATTTCAAGGTCTTTAGTAGACTGTCTTTTTTTGGCTTATATTAGGGGGTAGTACGCAGTATACTTGACAAGTATAACATTATATGCTATAATGTATTATATAAAATAACGTTGGAATATATTATATATGAATACATTTTCTAATAATACTCGCGCATTTGTGTTGTCAGCAGTGTTTGGGCTCGGAGGGTTAAGTGCAGCTTGCGTAGGTGATGGTGTAATTGGAAGTAGTTCAGAAGGCCAGGTAGAATCTAAGCAAATAAAAGCAAGTACCGAGGGTACTTGTAATATACAGGGTGAAATGACCAATATGACACATGCTCAATGTGTTGAGAACGATGGAAGTTTTTGGCCAAAAGATAGTGGTTTGGTTATAAGTAGAAAATAAGAAAAAGCACTACCATAAACAGGGTAGTGCTTTTCTATTTGTCTAAAACCTAGATTTTGTATATTATAAATATGTGCTTAAAAGAATTTGGCAGATTGCAACTACATCATCTTTGACTAAAAGAGCTTGGTTTTATTTGATAATGGCCTGTCTTTTTTTGGGTTTGATTTTGGCGTATTCCCTTACCCCAACTTTGTCTGGCTTTAAGTCGTCAGAAGAGGGGGTAATAAATTACCAAATCCCTGTTTCAGATGAATTACAAATACCTAAAAAATAATGATCAGTTTATTATTTAGGTCGCCATAGTTC
>CAZGEB010000002.1:1841-72069 GCA_964524915.1 uncultured Candidatus Saccharibacteria bacterium | reverse complement strand
TCCCCATGAATCTTCTCTGGCAATATTTAAAAAATTATAAAAAGCTTCTAGCTTTTTCGCTGGTGCTTGCAACGATCAATCAAGTTTTTTCTTTACTAGATCCTTTGATTTTTCGGCACATTGTAGATGATTATGCAACCAAAGTTGGACAAATTCCACACGATAAATTTTTGCGTGGCGTTGTACTGCTTTTGCTGGCAACTATGGCCACGGCCTTTGTGTCTCGGGTGGCGAAAAATTTTCAGGACTACTGTGTAAATGTAGTTGTGCAAAGACTCGGGGCTAGGATGTATAATCATTCCATCGAGCACTCTTTTTCTTTACCCTTTGCAATTTTTGAGGACCAAAGAAGTGGGGAGGTTTTGAATAAATTACAAAAAGCCAGGGATGATTCTCAAAAGTTGATTTTGTCTTCCATCAACACACTGTTTTTGTCTGTGGTGGGTGTGACATTTGTTTTGGCTTATGCTTTTTGGGCTTACTGGCTCATGGGCGTGGTATATTTTTTGATTATTCCCACCTTGGGCTTTGCTACTTTTTTCATTTCCAGAAGGATCAAGGCTGTTCAAGCCCGCATCATCAAAGAAACTTCAAACCTCGCGGGATCTACTACCGAGACTTTGAGAAATGTAGAGTTGGTGAAATCTTTGGGGCTCGAGGCTCAGGAAATTGCCAGACTAAACAAAGTCAACGAGCAGATTTTAGGACTAGAGCTTTCAAAGGTGAAGATGGTCCGTAAGCTTTCTTTTTTGCAAGGGACTTTGGTGAATGCTTTGCGTTCTGCTTTGCTTTTTATCATGCTTTGGGCGGTTTTTAGTGGGGAGATTACTTTGGGGCAATTTTTCTCTTTGATGTTTTACTCTTTCTTTGTGTTTGCGCCTCTGGCAGAGCTCGGGAATGTGGCCACAAATTTTCAAGAGACCAAAGCTTCTATGGCAAGGCTTGATGAAATTTTGAACACCAAAAAAGAGGTTGTGCCAGAAAATGCGATTATTTTACAGAGCGTAGACAGTCTCAAATTTGATCACGTTAGTTTTCAGTATTCTTCAGCAGACAAGCCGGCTTTAAATAATGTCTCATTTGATATCCAAAAGGGAGAAACCGTGGCATTTGTGGGGCCTTCTGGATCGGGCAAAACCACTATCATTAAATTGATAGTTGGTCTTTATAATGCCATTTCTGGTCATGTAGAAATTAGTGGCAGTCCGATCACTTCTTTAAATGCCGCAGCCTATAGAAACAGGCTTGGCTTTGTCTCGCAGGACACCCAGCTTTTTGCTGGTACTATCAGAGAAAATTTGGCATTTGTGAGTCCCGAAGCCACGGATGAAGAAATGCTGAAGTCTTTAAAAGCCGCTTCTGCTTTGAGCATTATCGAAAAAGGCGACTTGGGTCTTGAAACCAAAATAGGCGAGGGGGGCTTGAAGCTTTCTGGGGGAGAAAAACAAAGGCTTTCTATTGCCAGAGCTCTCCTTCGCAATCCAGATCTAATTATTTTTGACGAAGCAACTTCAAGCCTTGATTCTTTGACCGAAGATGAAATTACCCAAACTATCAAAGAAATAAAAAAAGACCGTCCAGGCCTAATTACTGTTTTGGTTGCCCACAGACTATCTACTGTAGTACACTCCGACAAGATCTTTGTTTTAGAAAAGGGGAATATTATAGAAGAGGGAAGTCATGCAGAGCTGCTTCAAAAAGGCGGACTATACTCTGCCCTCTGGCGCCAACAGGTTGGAAATTAAGGGTAGTTTCATTGCGTCATTTATGTTAGTTAATTTCTGGATACTGATCTAGGGCCTTGCGCCAATAGCCAGTCATTTGTCTGCTAAAATCAGTAAGTTTTATGGTTAGCTTGTCTGTATCCGCTTCGTATACACAGCGTGCTAATCCACAAGACTCAAGCTGCCACACCAGGTCATTAAAATTATATTTACTATCACTAAAAACAAGATCTTTGGCAAATAATACTACCCGCCCTTTTTTGAGTAATTCGTATGCTATGTGTTTGGCGGTTTTTTGTTTTAGGACACCTTCCATGATCTTTTGAATATCGTCAGCCTTTTCAGCCATGATGAATATACCTAACGGGTCATTTCTTTTGTCGTAGTTAGGATCTTTATATATTTGTAACTCGTAACTTCGCCAATCTTCCGTGGGAGTAGTCATAAGACTTATTTCTTTAATCTCTCGATTTCTTCTGCTAGTTTGTTTAGGGTAGAATGAATATTTTTAAGTGATGTGGAGATATCTGTTGTGTTGGACGTTTGCTTTTCAGCCTCTTCTTCTTCCGACATTTCTTCAATATCAGCATCCAAGTCTTTGATACCTGCATGAACTGTGTCCATGTCTTTATCTAAATCAGATACACCTGCCTGGACTCGAACAATGTCAGAGTCCAAATCCAAAATACCCGCTTGCACACTGTCGATATCCGAATCAATATTTTGTACGGCTTTTTGAACTACGTCCAAGTCTTCGTCTAGCTCGTCTACTGTCTCTTCTAGGTGGTCAATATTTTTTTCAATATCATCCACGTCTTCTGCGATTTCTGCGACGTCCTCTTCTACTTCTTCCAGACTTTCAGTGTTGCGATTGACAGTCATCTGGATAAACAAAGCCAGATAAATAGCCTCCAGTGACACCACAGTCGTGAGCGCGAGCAGAATAGTTTCAAGTGCTACGCCAAAAAACCACAAGGAAAAACTTGCGATGAAGAAAATGGTGTGAATAACTACCGAGGCAGGGGAGCCTAGCCATTTGGTAAAATTAATAGACAGACGTTCCAGTTTTGGGACATCTTTTTGTTTGTTGCTAGACATATATATATTATAGCATATTATTAAAATATAGTCAAGCTTGACCTGTAATAAAGCTTGTGATATAATGAAATTTCTATGACTTTACCAAAGATTGACCAGCTAATTACGCTGGTAAATATTATTGTGATGGTGCTCTTGATTGCTTGCATTGTCATCCAAAATCGTTCTGCAGGTGGGCTCTCCACTGTTTTTGGCGGTAGTGGTGGGGTGATCCAAGCTCGCAGGGGCTCTGAGAAATGGATTTTCTTTTTCACTATTGTCTTGGCGGTTTTGTTTGTCGGCTTGTCTATAACCTCCATTATCCTAAAAGTTAAATAAACTAAGCTTGGGCGTGTGGTGAAATTGGTATACACGTACGCTTCAGGTGCGTATGGGAGCAATCTCGTGAGAGTTCGAGTCTCTCCACGCCCACCATTGGCAGATACGCCCCGACTCTGAGTCTGGGTGACCGCAAGGTCGTGGGAGTTCGACTCTCCCCGTGAGCACCAAGAGCTTAAAGCTGTGGAAAGTGCTGGGCGAAGGTACATATAGTCGCAAGGTTGTGGGGGAGGGGCGGTGTTGTTTTGGGAATCTAGGGCGGTTTATTTTCGCCAGTGTTGCTGAGTTTAAAAAATAGTTTTATGCTTAAAAAATTAACAAGTGAACCAGGAATAATTTCCCCAGGCGGTACTAATTCTGAGATTGTGGTTATAAAATCTGGCAGAATATTATCTCCTGATGGGGGGTGGTATTGGTTCATGGTGACGCTGTTGTTGTGGGTCCAGTATTGGATGGAGAAGGAGCCCTTTTTAAAGAGACTTTTGCAAGGATTTCAAAAGTCCAAGAACCGAAACAAATCGATGGTCCAGTCATAGATATTGAAAAAGAAAAATAATTTTTCGTGAGTATTTCAAGTGTATTTATTTTAAGTACACTTGGGTATATTGGCGAATAGGCTCTGATTTTTTCAGACTTTATTTCAAGACATAAAAATTTGAAAAGCATTTTGCTTGCGATTAATTTTGTCTTCGCATAATTACTTTTTTATTCACAGTAATTTCGCGTGTTTGTTTTCGCCTTTAGGATAGATAATTAAGAAAAAGAAATGATATTCAACAAGAATACTTTTGCTGCAGGAGGAAAATCTCCATCGCAGCCTCATGGGAGGGGGAGGTCTCCTCAGCGTAGAATGCCACCACTGCCTTTAACTCGCAGTGCCAGACGGGTAAATACTAGGCCTACACAGAAAACTGCTGGCGGCCTAGACAGACCAGTCTCTAGTGCGACTTTGCACGCAGGCCTCACCAATCGCAATACTTTGAGGGTAATTCCTTTGGGTGGTGTGGAAGAAGTGGGAATGAACTGTACTGCTTTTGAATTTGGTAACGATATTATTATCGTGGATATGGGTTTTCATTTTCCAGACGAAACTACTCCTGGAATTGACTATATCATTCCAAATACCAAATATTTAGAAGATAATAAGCACAAAATTCGTGGCATCTTAGTGACTCATGCTCACTTGGACCATATTGGTGCCTTGCCTTATGTGCTGGCAAAATTGGGGGATCCGCCTATTTATAGCATGCCACTCAGTATTGCTATGATCAAGAAGCGCCTTGAGGAATTTAATATGGTGGGTAGGGCAAAGGTTAATCCTATTACCAAGGATGACACTTTGAGTCTCGGAGTTTTTCATGTAGAATTTTTCCGCTTGAATCACAATATTCCAGACTGTGTAGGTTTCCGAATTTCTACCCCAATAGGCAAAATAGTTTACGCAACTGACTGGAAATTTGACCACACACCAACTGACCAAAGACCAACTGAATTTGACAAGATTGCCAAGTACGGCGGCGAAGGTGTAATACTTTTCATGGGTGACTCCACCAACGCTGAAAAGCCTGGATACTGTGTGAGTGAAAAAGAATTAGCAAATGTGATTGATAGAATCATGCAAGATGCCAAATCTCGTATGATAGTAGCAACTTTCTCATCACTGCTTTCTCGTATCCAATCAGTTTGTGATGCTGCTGCCAAGCATAATCGTAAGATTATTGTGACTGGAAGAAGTATGGTCAACGCCATAGAAATTGCTTTGTCTATGGGCTACCTCAGGATCCAGCCGAAGATTTTTATTAAATCAGAAGCAGCTTCTAGGTATCCAGACAATCAATTGGTAGTTTTGACAACTGGTTCCCAAGGTGAAGAAATGTCTGCTTTGGCCAGAATGTCCCGCGGCGAGCACAAGATTGTGAAGATCAAGCAAGGTGATACTGTAGTTTTGTCTTCTTCTCCAATTCCTGGCAATGAAGGCTCTATTGTGGAGGTCTTGGACAATTTGACTCGACAGGGCGCCAATGTGATTTATAATAAAGTTCTAGATATTCACTCTTCTGGTCATGGTCAGCAAGAAGAATTGAAAATGATGTTTGGGTTGGTAAAACCTAAATACTTCGTGCCAATTCACGGTGAACACCACATGCTGGTGGCGCATACTAAGCTGGCGCAAAGTGTGGGCATACCACAAGAAAATTGTTTTGTGATGGATAACGGCTCTGTCCTAGAAATTCGCAGCGACGGCTCAGCCAAACTTTTGGATGACAAAGTGGAGGCTGGTTATGTCTTTGTAGATGGTCTTGGCGTGGGGGATGTAGAAGAAGTGGTTTTGAGGGACCGCCAAGTCATGGCAAAAGATGGTATGGTAGTGATCATTACTACCATAGATCATCACACAGGAAAACTAATCAACTTGCCGGATATTGTCTCTAGAGGCTTCATTTATATGAAGGGCAATGAAGATATCATCCGCGAGATCAAGCATGAAGTACGAAAGACTTGTGAAGTGAAAGGTGCGAAGCCTAAAGATGCTAATGAGCCTGGTTCTGCTTATCTCAGAAATTTGATTCGCGATCAAGTGGGCGAGTATCTCTTCCACAAAACCAATCGTAGACCCATGGTCTTACCGGTGATTATAGAAGTGTAAAGTTCGCAGATATTTAGGACGCAGATTTACACAGATAAAACAGCATAATTAAAACTGTCCCGCCATAGGCGGGACAGTTTTAATATTGAGGTTTTGTATATTAGCTGAGGAAGTCGCGTAATATTTAATGAGGTTTTGTAAGCATTGAGCGCTATCTGTATAGTCCTGCGCTAGTCGCAAAGCCTCCAGTGCAGGACACGCCTCGATCTTTGTTTCGGTTTAATAGCTATGCTATGAACCAGAATTTTTGCTTGATTCGTGGTGGGCCGGGCAGGATTCGAACCTGCGTAGCCACGAGGACGGCTGATTTACAGTCAGCTGCGATTGACCGCTCCGCCACCGACCCACATATTTGCATTATAACAAAATATTGCTATTTTGTGCAACTGTGTATTTTTCCAGAAAAAGACTTGTTTAGCGACTGTTTTTGGTCTTTTAAAAACTATACTTTTTAATTTTCTGCTGCACTTTTTTCATCCCGGATATTTTTAGAAAGCCAAAAATATCCGGGATCCAGTGTTTTATAAATACTAAATTTACAGCAACCATTATCTTATCCAGAAGTCTTATAATTGCAGTCAGTATTTACGCAACTGTATTTTTTGAAACTATTTCGAGAGTTTCTTTGAGGGCTTTTATAAAGTACTCTAAATCTTTTTTGTTGGTAGATTTTCCCAATGTGATGCGCAGGCTAGATTTGGCATCCTCATCGCTTAACCCAACAGCTTTCAGTACATGAGAAGGGTCAGTTTCGTAGGCCGTGCAGGCGCTCCCTGTGGAAACTGCGATATTGTAAGCATCCAAGTAAAGCATGAGCGCTTCACCTTCAGCATTTGGAAATGTAATATTTAAATTATTTGGTAGGCGGCGACCTGTTTCCCCTCGCCTTCTGAGGAGAGGGGTTAGGGGAGAGGTTGTATTTGCGATACTCGGACCATTTAAAACAGAGTTTTTATTTATTTTAATTATTTCTTTAAATAAATAATCCCTTAATTTCTCTAGTCTCTGTACCTCTTTATCTCTTTCCAAAGCCGCCAATTCCAAAGCTTTAGCAAAACCAACTATGCCTGCAACATTCTCTGTACCGCTCCTGAGATTTCTTTCTTGCCCGCCCCCAAAAATAATAGGGGAGAGGGCGATCCCTTTTTTTGCATACAAGCAACCAATTTGTTTGGGGCCGTAGATTTTACTGGCATTGATGCTCATTAGGTCCACGCCAAGTCTTTGCACATTTAGATCCAAAAAGCCAGCTGCTTGGCAGGCGTCGGTGTGGAGGAGGATGGGGGTTTTTAGTTGAGAGTTTTTAGTTTTTAGTTGGAAGCGGTGTAGATTTTCCTGTTTGATTATTTTTGAAATTTCACGGATAGGCTCTATGGTGCCTATTTCATTATTGGCGTACATGAGACTTACCAGAAAAGTATCTGGGCGGATAGCTTTTTTAAATTCTTCAATATCAAAAAAACCTTCATTGTCCACACTGATTTGTGTCACGGCAAAGCCCTCTTTTTCCAGTTGTTCTAATGTATTTAATACAGCATGATGCTCTATTTTGGAAGTGATGATGTGTCCGTGCGTTCTTTTCCGGTTTTCTCGCCTTGTGAGGGGAGAGATAGAGAGAGGTTGTTTTGCTTTGTGATTCTTGGCAACTCCAAGTATTCCCAAATTTACACTCTCACTACCTCCAGCGGTAAAAATGATTTCTTCTGCTCTGGCGTTTAGATTCTCCGCAATAGATTTTCTAGCATCCTCTATTGCATTCTTTGCTTCTACTCCCAGCTTGTAAAGACTAGAAGGGTTACCAAATTTTTCTGCAAAATATGGCTTCATCACGCGCAAGACTTCTTCGCGGATTGGGGTAGTAGCCGCGTGGTCTAAATAAATGGTTTTTTTGGAGGGTTTAAGTTTGGTCATGGATAATTTAGTTGCGGTAAGTTAGTAATGAGAAAATGCAGACCAGGCTGGAAAAAATGTGAAAACCAGTGTGTATAATATCATAATTTCTTTTTTGTATACGAAATAAATAAACTGCAATAATCGCCGATGCGATTGTGGCCATTGAGTATATTAGTGGTGTGAAATGACCCATCACCAGCAGGAGAGTATTGGCGAGCATTAGTGCTCGAGAAATCATTGTGTCTGTTTTGTCTATGGAATTGTGTTCTGGGTAATAATGGTGCGCGGTTGATGCGAGTAGCAGTCCGACCAGGACCACAGAGTACCAGAAAATAGACCATTGAACGGCCATATAAACTGGCGCCAGGAAGAAAATATTACTCAATAATGGGAGATCTTTCCTACTTGTCATTTTTTTGTTGCTCCCTTCTTACGACCGTAATCATAATGATTGCAAAATTCATTACTAGTAGGGTGGCTGTGTCTAGTACTGTAATTAGATTATAATTCTTTAGTGCAGCAAGTGAAAGTGTCCAGGTGATGAAATATAAAATGTATGTTTTTAGGGTTTCTTCGTAGGGCTTACTATAGAGTTTTCTTATGGTTGGAAGGGCGCCTGTTAAATCTACAGCACTTATGATGATAATGGCGATTGTTGGATCTTTTATTATTAGCCATATTAAAATGGCGACTATAGCCACACCCAAACATGTCCAGTCAAATGGTGTGATGTGTTTTTCTCCGTGTTTGAGCGATAGGAAAAAAACAAAAAGGTTTAGTGCGGCTACCATGCCTGTTGCCCAAGCTCCGCTACCACCCCCATTTAAAATTTGAGCTAGAAAAATAATTCCAGCAAGAGTACCCCAAATAAACCAAGAGATAGAATGCGGCTTGGTTGTTCCTTTATAGGTATCTATTATATAAGGAATGGTGGCGGCAATGGATAGTACCGCGGCGACTGTTCCTAGGATAACTTTCATGTCTGATATGTTAGTCCTTTTTGATTAATTCTGCTAAGTTGTCAGCATATGCTTCGATTTCTTTTATGGATTTAACCCTAAGTGATTTGGTTTTCATACGAGACGCCATAAAAGAAATGTAGGTATCCTCTTCTGCTAAAATAATAATCTCCTTTTTTAGTCCATATGCAAAACCTAAAACCGCTCCCCAGTCTGTAGTTTCGTTTTCTGCAATAAAGAGTATTGTTTCAGCTTTTGTTATGTCTAAACATAGGTGGAGGAATAGTTCTTCTGCTTGCTTTTTACTTTCTTCTGCTTTTCCAGAAAAAGATGGTTTGAGGCATACTATGCCTCTTTTGGTGAGTGCGGAAAATAGCTCATGGCTATAGCTAGCCATTTCTTCGGACATAAAAGTAGACACTACGTATAGATTCGCCATAGATTCATCATTTTTTATTTATCAAATTCACTACTAGCCTGACCATTATATCTTTTTGTTCTGGTTTGCTTTCGGCAATCAAAAGGGCGAGGGCGGCTAGGGCATTGTCGTTTAGTTTGCGTTCACCACGTTTGTTATATAGACTGTGATTCTTTATTAAATAGAGCAAGAAAAGTAGGGAGCCGATGCGCTTGTTTCCGTCTACAAAAGGATGATCCTTTATAGCAAAGTAAAGGAGGTGGGCGGCTTTTTCTTCTAGGCTTTCATAAACTGGCTTGCCGTCAAAAGTTTGTTCTATGTTGCCTAAAAGTCCTTGGAGTTTGTCTCCTGATTCTTTACCAAAAAGAGAGGTAGCTTCGCCCTTTACTATTAATCTCTTTTTAAATTGCTGGATAGACGCAGTGATATTTTCGTAGTCTAATTTAAATATGACTTTCTTGGTGGTGTTCTCTATCTTGAGCTGGTCATGATCGTATTTGTTTAGCAGTACCCATGTGTCAGTATAGTCGGTGATGATTTTTAGCAATTCTTTTTCATAACCATCCAGGCGGCCGGATTCTATGGCTCCTTGCAAAAGTTTTACCGCACCCTCTAGTTCTTTTAGACTATTGCTATTTTTTTCTTTTAGCTTGTCTGCGTTGACCGCAAAACCTTTCAGCATATAGTCCCGAAGTTTCGCAGTTGCCCAGATACGAAACTGTGTGCCGCGTTTTGATTTGACTCTGTAGCCAACTGAAATAATCACATCCAAGTTATAATAAGTAGTTGGCTTATTTAAGCCAATTCCAATAATATGAGAATTGGCTTGTTTGCGGGAGGTTTTGGCTATTTCTAATTCTTTTTCTTTATAAATGGCTTTAATATGAAAAGAAATGGTGCGGACGTCTTTCTGGAATAATTCAGCCATTTGTGCTTGCGTCAGCCATACAGTTTCATCTTCAAATTGAACCCTTACTTCTGGTCCATTTTCTGCTTTATAGATTGTAATTTCATTTTCCATTAATGAGTTTTTGAGGATATCTCTAATGCCAGCGACTGTTGATTTACGCCAATTTTAACCAGTATTTGCAAGGGTAACACCTACTATATTTTACCATAATATCGTGTTTGTCAAAGTGGGTAGAAACGAGTAAAGTAAGAGTATGCAAGCTTCGCAAAACAATTCAGTAGAGGAGGTAAAGAGTCGTTTAGACGTTGCCGAGGTTATAAGTCGCTACATGCCGCTTAAAAGAGCCGGTGTAAATTTTCGGGGCCTTTGTCCTTTCCACGGTGAAAAAACTCCTAGTTTTCACGTGACCCCTGCAAGGCAGATCTGGCATTGTTTTGGCTGTGGGGAAGGCGGGGATGTAATTAGTTTTGTTCAGAAGATTGAAAAATTGGAATTTCGTGAAGCTTTGGAAATGCTGGCAGAACAAGCGGGAATAGAATTGCCAAGCTTTGATCCAGGAGAGAAAAAAAACAAGCAAGAAAAAGAAGAGCTTTTGAAAATAGCAGCCTTTGCAGCTGAGTTTTACCATCGCACGCTTTTGTCTCCTTCAGGGGTTGCCGCGCTTAAATATTTGTCTGGTCGCGGCCTTACTTTGCAAACTATCAAAAAATGGAAAATTGGTTTTTGTCCTATGGATGGTCAGGCTGTGCTTAAGGAATTGGCCAAGTATAAGATTTCTGGAGACAAAATTGTTCGTAGCGGGATTTATTCTCGCAGCGATAAAAATATTTTTTACGACAGGTTTCGGGGTCGAGTAACTTTTCCCATTTTTAATATTCGCGGACAAGTAGTGGGATTTAGTGCGAGAATTTTGGAGGCAAATGCCAATTTTGCTAAATATGTAAACAGCGCCGAAAGTCCTATATATCACAAGAGTGAAATTTTATTTGGTCTTTTTCAGGCAAAAGAATTTGCGGCAAAGAGCAAGGAGTTGCTTGTGGTGGAGGGGCAGATGGATTGTATTAGTTGTCATCAAGCGGGTTTTGAAAATACTGTAGCAACTTCCGGAACAGCTTTTACAGAAATTCAGGCCAAGGTGGTTAGGCGAGTGGCCGGCTCTATTATTTTATGTTTTGATAGTGACAAAGCTGGGCAGGAGGCTCTGCGCAAGGCGGCATTGTCTTGTTTGGGCATTGGCCTGGAGGTTTTTGTGGTGTCCTTGGGAGAGAGTAAGGATCCAGATGAGTTGATCCGCACAAATTTAGAAGCTTGGAAAATGGCTTTGGCTAGTAAAAAGCATGTTTTGGATCATTATATTCAAATGGCGAAAACTTTACATACCTCGGGTAGTTTAAGTCGGGTAAAGTTTGCAACTGAGTTTTTAACTCCATTATTAAAATTAATCAAAGACCCGCTTGAGAGGGAGCACTGGCAAGACAGGGTGGTCTCTGAACTTGGGATTTCTGAGCATGGCCTGTCTTTGGCACTGGAGGGTAGTAGTGATAAAAGTGTGGAAGTAGAGAGTGGTCAGCAGTTTGGTTTGGAAAAACAGGTTTTGGGAGGCTTTTTGCTCTTTGAAAAATTGATGGCTTTCGCAAGAGACTTGGGCATTTCGTCTGATGATTTTGTGGGTACTGAAAATAAAAAAATAGTGGATCTTTTGATGCGTGGAGAGGTGGCTTTGGTCAAAAGTTTACCTATAGCCAAAGAGGCTGAGTTTGTGGTAGAATCACTATATCAAAATTCGGAGAATGGTAGTGCCAGCGATGTCTTAGAACAGTTGGAAAAGAGCTGCCGTCTTCTACGCCAAAGGGGTCTTTCTAGAAGCCTGAAGGAAATTTCTTTGAAACTTCAAGAGGCCCAAAATCAAGGCGACTTAGAGTCTATAAAATTTTTAAAAACTTCTGCGGCAGATCTTGCCCAGAAGCGTCTTTTGTTGGAACAGTAATTATTTGTTTCATTAATTTTTTGTTAGTTAAATTTTATGGTAAAAAAGATGGCCAAGAAAGCAATTTCAAAAAAACCTTTGAAAAATAAAAAGGCTGTTTTGAAGGTGCACAAAAAGGCGAAGCCTGCAAAGAAGAAGCCGATTCATAAATCTGTTTCTGGTTCACATAAGGCTACCGCAAAGACAAAAGCTTCTGCCGTGAGAAAAAATAATAAAAAGAAGTCCGTGAAAGCTTCTGTAAATAAAACTAAGACTGCCCGAAAGGTGGTTTTGCCACCGTCTGTGCCTTTGGATGCTGAGCACATGAAAGCTTTACAGAGTTTGCTCAAGAAGGGTCAAACGCGTTCTTTTATTACTGAAGCAGAAGTTTTGCACGTGCTGCCAAAGCTGGAAGAGGATGTGGTGGCTCTGGAAAGAATTTTGTCTGAACTTGAGAGAAATGGCATAGAAGTGGTAGATCAGGAGGTGGCTGGTGTGTGGGAACAATCGGTACCAGCAAAAGGATCTACAAACAAGAAGTCAGTTGAGATGCCAGAGGCCTATGACCTTGGGGATATTTATGATGACTCTGTTCAGATGTATTTGCGTGAAATTGGTAAGGTGCCGTTGCTTTCTGCTACAGAAGAAATAGAGCTGGCAAAGAGGATTGCCAAGGGTGATGTGGCGGCGAAGAAAAGATTGACAGAGGCGAATTTGCGTTTGGTGGTGTCCAACGCAAAAAAATATAACGGCAGAAATTTAAGCCTGCTTGATTTGATTCAAGAAGGAAACTTGGGATTATTTCGCGCAGTAGAGAAGTTTGATTATACAAAGGGCTATAAATTTTCTACTTATGCTACTTGGTGGATTCGTCAGGCTATTACTCGCGCATTGGCTGATCAGTCTCGTACCATCCGCATTCCAGTGCACATGGTAGAGACTTTGAATAAATATTTTCAAGCAGAAAGACAGTTGGTGCAAGATTTAGGAAGAGAACCTCTGGCAGAAGAGATTGCTGCTGAAATGGGTATTGATGTGGAAAAGGTTTATCATTTGAGAAAGATTTCTCAGGACACTGTTTCCATAGACTCTCCAATTAGCGCAGACAACGAAGACGAATCTGCTTTGAGTGATATGATCGCCGCAGATGACGTACAGAGTCGTCCAAATGAGGTTGCGGGTAGGCAACTGCTAAAAGCCTACACACAGGTGGTCATGCAGGAGCTAGACCCAAGAGAGCAAAGAGTTTTGCGTATGCGTTTTGGTTTGGATGATAATATAGAACATACTTTGGAAGAAGTGGGCGCTGAATTTGGAGTGACTCGTGAGCGTATTCGTCAGATTGAATTTAAGGCTCTAGAAAAAATCAAAGCTCATCCAGAAACCAAAAAGTTGAGAGATTACTATTGATAAGTAATTAGTAATGAGAAATGAGCCGTGAGTCTTGAGTACTAAGACATCACGGCTTTATTTTTTTCTTGTTATCTTTTTCAGGTCTCGCTATTCTGTCTCTATATTATTATTATTCGTAACCTTTGGCTTGCATGTGGAAGAGTCTAGCGTAGTCTTGTTTATTTTTTAGTAGCTCTGTATGAGTGCCTTGCTCACTTATGGTTCCATCTTTTAGTACGATGATTTTATCGGCATTTCTGACAGTGGAGAAGCGGTGAGATATCAAAATCACAGTTTTGTCTTTTGGAAGTTTTTCTAATTTCTCAAATATCTTGGCTTCACTTTCTGCGTCAATTGAGGCTGTAGGTTCATCCAAAATCCAGACATTGGCATTGCGGTAAAAGATCCGGGCTAGGGCCAACTTTTGCCATTGTCCTTGGCTAGGCTCTGTGCCACCAGGGAACTCGCGTCCAAGTTGCTGGTTTAGTTTATCTGGAAATTCTTCTATAAACTTCATAGCCTCGCTTTGTTCTGCAGCAAGACGGATTTTGTTTAAGTTTTCTTTTTCAGTGATTTTTCCTATTGCGATGGCATCTTTGATCTTAAAATTATAAGTGGCATAGTCTTGAAAAAGGATACCTAAAGATCTATACCAACTTTCTTTTTCAATTTCTTTTAAGTCTTTGCCGTCTATGAGTATCTGTCCGTCTACAGGGTCATAAAATCTACACAAAAGTTTTACCAGAGTGGTTTTGCCGGCTCCGTTGATTCCAACCATTGCTACTTTTTCGCCAGGTCTAATCTCTAGGTTGATATTTTTCAAAACCCAAGCATCTTTTCCTGGGTATTTAAAAGAAACATTTTTAAAATGGATTGATGGCGAAGACTTTGTTTTTACAAGCAAGGGTTTTTTTGTATGCGTTAGTTCTGGTTTAAGGTCCAAAAGGCGAAATACATCAGTTATAAATAGATTGTCTTCGTATTGTCTAGCCAAGTTTCTAAATGTTGAAGAAAAAGAAGATTGCAGTGAGGCGATTGAGGCTAACAGGAAAGAGAAATTTCCTATATCCAGATGCCCATTTATGACTTGCACGGCAAAATAAATAATAGCCATAGCCATGGCCAATTGGTTTATAGAAGAGGTGCAGAGGTTCCACAGAAGTCTTTTTCTTTCATTACGTTTTTCCTTACTCCTAAAGTTTTGGTATAAGAGAGATATTCTCTCTAAAAAGTTTTTAGCTAAGCCTAAAAGCTTCACTTCTATTAAATTTGGAAGAAAAGTAAAATGCTCTTTTAGTTGCCAGTATCTACGTCTGTCTTCAGCGTTTGAGCTGTTGATGCTCCATGTCCTGTCCCCATTTTTTGTTTCAGCGACTAGTTCTGGCAATGCGCCAAAGACAACCAGTGGTAAGAGCCACCAAGCTTTGCTTGATATTATTAAACTGGCTATGAATACTTCAATAATATTCTCTAGAAGATAGAATTGTCTTTCTGCTTGACCATGAATTCTCCACCAGCCATCATCTCTAACGCTTTGAAAAAGATCGTGTAGTTTTGGGTTTTCATAGCTGGCAACATCTATTTCAGTACGTTTTTTTAGAATCAACAGGTCAAACTTTTCCTCAATATAATGTCTTAAAAGAATTGCTTGGTAGGATTGAAAAGTGTTTATTGATGTGCTTGCGATGCTGATCGTGATAATCCCCCCAATCAGCAACCACAATGATTCATTTGCAGAATGTGTACCGATGAGTTTGATGAGATTGTTTATCAGCTGCCCGCTTAACCAAGAGCGTATAAAAGGCAGTAGGGCAGAGAATAGTATTGTTATTCCCGTGCCTATTATTAAAAGTTTTTGTTCCTGCCAAAGTATCTGTGTAATGCGGAACGAGTTTTTTAATAATTCTTTGAGTGAAAATTTATTATGCTGCTTACTTTCCATACCGTGATTATAACACAAAAGCCCGTCATTTTTACGACGAGCTTTTGTTGTATCCAAACTATTATTTTTGTAAACTTTTTAAATCTTTCAAGATTTCTTCTGCGTGAGTTTCTGGTTTGACAGATTCGTAAATTTTGGCAATTTTGCCTTCGGGGTTGATCAAGAAAGTGGTGCGAAGGATGCCCATATATTCACGTCCCATAAATTTCTTTTTTGCCCAGACACTGTATTTTTCCAAAACTTCTTTTTTCTCATCAGAAAGTAGGGTAAAGGGAAGTTTGTATTTGGTGGCAAATTTTTCGTGTTTAGCGCTTGAGTCGGCGCTCACTCCGAAAATTATGGCGTCCATCTTTTTAAACTTTGGCAGATTATCTCGAAAACCACAAGCCTCTTTAGTGCAGCCTGGAGTGTCATCTTTTGGGTAAAAATATAGGATGACCCATTGCCCCAGGTAATCTTTGAGGCTGTGAATTTTTCCAGCTTGGTCTGGCAAGGAAAAGGCTGGAGCTTTTTGGTTGATTTTAATATTCATCTTCTTCTGTTTTTGCTTTAAAGTCTTTAAAGTTTTTTAAGTCTTCGGTTGACTCGTAGCCCACTTTTTCTATGAGGCTACCTTCTGGACCTTTGTGGCACCAGCCCAAGAATTTTTTTAAATGTTCTACTTCACCCTCTACTTCTATATAGACACTTTTTTCTTTGTATTCTACAAACCCAAACAGTCCTAGTTCTTGAGCCGCTATAATTGCTTCAAAACGAAAACCAGATCTTTGTACTTTGCCAGTGATAGTTATGTTTAGATGTTTGATCATTTAAGATAGTTGTGTGACTTTAAAAGTATTTCTTGGATTTCGTGGGTTAGCAAAAGAAACTTCAAAAACTGGTAGGGGACGACCTTCAAATACAGCGAGGTCATGTGCGGTTTTTTGGATTTGAGCTTGTGCCTTTTCCCAGAAAAGATTTCTTAGGGCACTGGGCGTTATTCTAGACGTTCTCACCATCTGACTAAATGTATCTGCGAGCTTGGTTGTTTCATCCCTGTCCACATCTACGTTATATATAAAGCTTTGCCAGTCCTCACCTGTTTCTAGTATACCATTATGGGGGAGGAATACATTGCCCCTGACTATGGTTAGCGCGCCTTCTTGGTGGGTGCCTGGGTATTTTATAATTTGTATACGGCACTCTTTCATTATTTCGTAAGCCTCAACCATCCACTCATCATCCCCAGGTTTCAGTCCATAAGCTTTTAATTTATTTGGCTTGGTCATTCCCATACAGTGCCCGCAGCCAGATACGCACAAAAGGGAGCCTGTGTCACTTTGGCTTGTATGACCATATACAAAATCTGCTCCGCCCTTGGCTTCTATGATTATTTCACAAGCTTGTTTTGGGGTTATTGATATGTCCAAGTCATTACACGCGGCCTTCATCTTTCCCAGTCCTCCCGCGTCCGCCCCGCCGATCCCCGCAGTATTTTTGCCATAACTTCTTCCATCTATGCATGTGAGAGTAAAGTCGTCTCGCAGGGGTTCTGCTTTTGTTCTTGCTATGTATCCAATATCCCATGCATCCAAAATTCTTCTTTCTTTTTCCATATTTGGTATTTTAATGTCAGGTATTTGTCTACGAAAATAATCCCATCTATCAGCCATATTTTTTAGTATTAAATTATTCGCCAAACAATAAACACCCCGCTTGAGGTGTTTAAAAAACACGGTATGTATTTTACCGCCGAAGCTCAGGTTTCGTCAATACTCTATAAATCCAGGGACTCCCTGTCTTCTGGGATTATTACATTGATTTCCGGCATTTTTTCTGCCAAAACAGCTTTAAATTCTTGTGCCTGGGGCTCTTCTGTGTGCACTAGACAAACTTTTTGAGTTTGGATCATTTTGAGGTAGTCTAGTAGCCCTGATTGGTCTGCATGAGCGGAGAATTCGTTAAAGACTTCTACTTGAGCTTTGACGTCCATGTATTGCCCGTAAATTTTTACTGGGGATTGTCCGGTCAAAATTTTTCTTCCAAGCGTGTGTTCCGCTTGGTAGCCAGTGAAAGCTATTATGGTATCCGGGTCAGTGATGTGATTTTTGAGGTGGTGGAGGATTCTACCGGCTTCGCACATGCCAGAAGATGATACTACCATCCACGGCCCCTCGAGAGTATTGAGCTCTTTGGACTCTTCCGGGCTTTGTGTGTAGTTCAAATTGGTAAAAGAAAAAGGTGGCTCACCTTTGCGTGAAAAATCTCTCCAGCTTTCTGCATCGTATTCTTCATTGTACCCTTCAAAAACTTTGGTAATGTGTGAGGCGAGCGGACTGTCTATGTAAATAGGGATGCGAGGGATTTGTCTGCTGTCTGTGAGTTGGTGGAGTATATAGATGATTTCTTGAGTTCTACCCAAGGCAAAAGCCGGCACCAAAATCTTTTGTTTGTGTTTGACCGCGCGATTAATTAAATCTGCTAGTGCTTGTTTGGCAAATCTCAAAGGCCTATGGGTATGGTTGCCGTAGGTGCATTCAAGGAGAAAAGCATCTAGTGGTTCCTCGATAATTTCTGGGTCTCTGAGTAGGGGTTTGGCCCTACCACCGAGGTCACCGGAAAAAGCTATGGTTTTTTTATGGCTATCTGTTTTGCCCTCTTGGGAGGTCAGCACAACTATGCTGGATCCAAGGATGTGACCTGCGTCCAAAAATTTAAATTTTACAGTTTTAGAGATACTAGTCCATTTCCCTGAATGCAAAAAATACTCAACTGGTTCAAATTGGGCTAGGGCTGCTTTTACATCCTCATCGTCATATATGGGCTCTATGGGCTGATCTCCTTCTGGTAGGTGAGTGTTGAAATACTCCGCGTCTTGTTTTTGGATATGGCTGGAGTCCAGCATGATGTACTCGGCAATGTCACGCGTGGCGGGAGTGGCATATATTTTTCCAGAAAATCCTTGTTTGACCAGTAGCGGCAACATACCACAATGGTCTGCGTGGGCGTGAGACAAGATTACCGCATCAATTTCTTTTGGATTGAAGGGGAAAGAGCGGTTCTTTGCAGTGGTTTCTGCTCTTTTGCCTTGGTGTAATCCGCAATCAAAAAGGATCTTGAGTCCGTTGGTTTCTATCAAATGTTTAGAGCCTGTCACATTTAGTGCTGCTCCATTGAAAGTGATTTTCATAATCTAATAATAACACAACATAGAGACTCAAAATTGTAAATAAAAACCAGCCAGTTAAAATACCATGGCTGGTTCAGGTGAATATTAATTATTCAACAATAACGTATTATATCACTTTTTATAGAAATAGTCAAATGCTCCGCTTATTTAAGGCGAATTATTGAGGTTTTTTGGCTACTATCACCGCATAATTTAGATGTTTCCAAATGCAATCAGCATTTACAAACCCTGCTTTTTTAAGCCAGTGAATTTGCTCTGGTGTGGAGCTGGGTAGGTCTTCTTCTAAATAATTTTGAAACCAGTATTCGCCTTGCTTTTTACCTAGTCCGTTATACAGATACCTCTTCCATTTATTTTCTATTTGTCTGGTTTCTTTGGTGGTGGGGAAGTTTACCAGGTCTGCTATGACGAAAGTGGATTGGGATTTTAGGGAGGAAAATATTTTACGAAATAATTTCAATTTTTGTTTTTCGTTTAAATGGTGGATGCATAGCACGGAAATGCAGCCTTCAAATCTATGTTTGATCTTTAGATTATTGATGTCTTGATTTAAGAATCGGATTTGTTTTTTATACTCTAAAAGTCTGTCTTGAGCTTGTTTTATCATGCCCGAAGAAATGTCTATGCCAAATATTTTACATTGAGGCTGTGATTTTAAAATTTCTAGGGCAGTTTGTCCGGTGCCAATACCTAAGTCTAAAATATTGCTTTGTTTTGGCATTTTGGAAAGCAAGGCCCCTACAGCCTTTTTGTGCATGGTGGTGTATTTGGGTATGAGTTTTTTGATGAGCGAGTCGTAGTCTTTGTACTTAATATCAAAGTGCTCTTTCACTATTCTGGAGTGCTTGTTCATTTCTTACAAACTAAATCTTTCAAAGTAAATACTTTGTTTGGGGACACCCAAGGCGATTAAAACTTTTGTGATAGCGGTCATCATGGGTGGGGGACCACAAAGGAATACCTCCCAGTGCGTGATATCATCTACCTCAGACTGTATGAGATTTTGATTTATCATACCATCGTGTATAGTGATGAGGCTTGAGACTTGAGACTTGAGATTGGGAGACTTGGGCTGGTTGTTTAGTATGTGGTGAATTGGGAAGTGGTATTTTTCTCCAAGTTTTTCTATTTCTTCACGCAGGGCAATATCTTTTTCTGTTTTGTTGGCGTAGAGTAGTATGGCTTCTTTTTTATTCTCGCCTAAAGCCTCCATTATTCCGCGGATAGGGGTAATGCCAATACCGCCCGCGATGAGCAGTGCTTTATTATTTTTCAATTTATTAGGAGTAAAGACACCATAGGGGCCCTCAATTAGGAGTGAGGAGTGAGGAGTGAGGAGTGAGGCTTGAGAGGTGAAGTCGCCAGAGGCTTTTATAGAGAGACGGATATTCTGTCCGTTAAAAGGTTGCGACAGAGAAAAAGGGTGGGCTTGCCAGCGCCTTTGTTTATCCAAAAATCTCACTATGACAAATTGTCCGGGATGGAATTTGAATTTATCCATTTGTTTGCCAGAAATATATACAGAAGTTACATCTGGAGTCTCGGCTATTATCTTTTCTATATAAAAGCGATGTTTATAAAACAGCCATAAGGGTTTTCCAAAGCGGTATATTGCCAGCATTAGGGCAACAAAGGCATAGAGTAGGTACCAGTACCAGGTGAAGATTTTACTTTCCGCAAAGTCACCACCGAGTTCTAGTTGATGACCGAAGGCGAGGATGATGGCTATATAAACTGAGAGGTGTGCGTAGTACCATTTTTCAAAATTCCATTTTTTGAGCACCATAAAAATGGAATAAATAATCACAAAAATAAACAGCCATTGAGCAATCATGGCATTTGGTAGGTCCTCAAATTTCAGAAAACCTAGGTATTGAGAGAAAAACCCGCGCTCGCTAAAGCTTGCATAGGCGATCGTTATAAGTAGTACATGGCAAAATAAAAATATTATGACCAGGTATTTGCCAATGAAATGGTGTAGACGGGAGAGCTTGTCTAGCCCGAAAGTTTGCTCTAAGGCAGGGGCACGACTCATGATGAGAAATTGCAGTAAGATACAAGAAACCAGCAGTAAACCGGAAAGCCTGCCTATGGCCAGATTTATACTGGCACGGTCTTGGCTTAAAAGATGCCAGGAGTTTGCCGCCCAGAAATAAAAGATAAGACTTAAATTTATTAGCCCAAATAAATAAATAAAGTATTTTCTCATGAGCCTAGTATAGCAAATTTTGGATTTTAAAAGGATCCCTTATAAAATATAGGGGATCCTTTTGTTTTTTGTTATTTCTTTTCTAGGTTGAGTGCACAGGAATTGATGCAGAATCTTTGCCCTGTTTTTGTGGGGCCGTCGTCAAAAACGTGTCCTAAATGAGCTCCGCATTTTTTGCATTCAACTTCTGTGCGGTGCATACCGTGGGAATCATCTGTTATTAAATTCACGTGTTCTAGATTCATTGGCTCGTCAAAAGATGGCCAGCCAGTGCCGGAGTCAAATTTTGCTTCAGACGAGAAAAGTTCTTGTCCACAAACGACACATTTGTAAATGCCACTTGCGTGTTCGTTTACGTATTTACCAGTAAAAGGTGCTTCTGTGCCTTTTTCTTGGGTGACGTGGAAAGTTAGTGGATCCAGTGTGTCCTTGAGGTCGTCTGTTTGGGTTTGCATATTATTCTTTTCTTAAATGCTTTTCGAAGTATTCAAAAGTTGCTTGGATTTTTTTGTGAGGGTTGAAGATATTTAGTGGGTCAAAGAGAGTTTTGGTTTGACGGAAAAGTTCCAAAATTTCTGGACCAAACATCATGTTTAGATACACGCCATGAGAGATACCGTCGTTGTGTTCGGCTGTGATAGAGCCTTTGAACTCTTTGATCAAAGTATAAATTTCCTCTGAGAGCCTTTCTACCATTTTTCTTTCTTCTGGATTTTTCAAATCCACAAAGGGGATGATATGAAAATTGGCATCTCCTGCATGTCCTGCTATAGTGTACTCAAAGCTGGGGTATCTTGAAAATATTGCTGTAAGCCTTGGAAGAAATTCTGGCAGCTGTTCTGTGTGCACAATGATATCTTCTACAAAAGGGGAGGAGATCTTGCCGTGGGCGTGCTGTCTTAAAAGATTGAAACTTTCTCTGCGAATAGTCCAATACTTTTGCGATTCCCCCTCGTTTTTGGTTATGTGAGTTTTGATTTTAAAATTTTGTTGTAGTTGACTTTGGAGATTTCGGGCAAGTTTTGCAGCTTCTTCTTTTGAGTCTTCGGCAAATTCTACTAGAATAACCATGCGTGGAAGTCCGCCTGTAATCGCCATAAAAGCTTCGGGAAGGAATTGCCACAAGAGCTTCAAAATACCCGCTTTCATTTTTTTGGCAATATCAGGAAAAAATCTCAAGGCTAATTTGAGAGTGTGATCATCGAAAAGCTCCATGGATTCTGGGTGGCTTTTTTTGACTAGGTTGACGATATCGCCTAGCTTGTCGATTTCGTGCAAGAAAATTACCAGAAGTTTTTTGTGCTGTTTTATGGGGACTAACTGAAATTTGATTTTTGTGATGATTCCCAAAGTGCCCTGTGAGCCAGTGAAAAGTTTGGTGAGATCAAAAAATTTTCCATCCCAAATTTTCCAAAGATAATATCCAGAAGAATTTTTGGAAGTAGTGGGCTCTGATTTTTGAATTAAATCTTTATTTTCAGAAATCAGCTGCCAAAGCTTGGCAACTGTTTTTCCGAGAAAGTTGTCTTGTTTGATTATTTCTAGAAGCTCTGTTTGGTTCCATGGCTTTAGAGTGTAGATATTCCCGTCCGCCAAAACTACTTCTAGCTCTTTTACGAAATTCACTGTTTGTCCGTATTTGAGAGAAAGTTCTCCTCCGGAATTATTACCCACCATGCCTCCCACAGCACAAATACTTTTTGAAGCAGGGAAGCTCGGCATGATTAAATTATGTTCTAGAGTTTTCTTTTCAAAGTCTCGGTAGAAAGCTCCTGGCTCTACCGTGATTGTGTCTGAGTTTATTTCTCCAATGTGATTTAAGTATTTGGCAAAATCTACAATGATATCTTCTGAGATAGAGCCGCCGGTCATGTCTGTGCGTCCGCAGCTAGCGGTAAGGCTAGTTTTGTTGCCATTTTTTACTTGGGTGGTGGCGAAATTTATTAAAGCAGAAATGTCCTGGACATTTTTTGGCCTAGCTATGAGTTTTGGGGTGGCTTCAAAAATGCTCGCGTCTTTGCGAAAATTGTTTAAAGATTCTTGGTCAGAGAGAAGATCTCCCGAGAATGTATTTTGTAAATCTTTGGTGTCAAACATTTATTTAAGCTGTAAGTATATGTTGTCACTGTCATAGGTGCCAACGAGTTTGTTTTTGCCCCAAGAGACCAAAGCTGCGATAGTGCTAGTGCCAGTTTGGTAACCCATGTCAAAGTAATAGGCAGTTCCCCATGGATCCAGCATGGTGGAGGAGGGTAGGTATGGACCTTTCCATCCAGCTATATCTGTAGCTGTCCAGGCGCATGGAGATACTGTGGTGCCTGCTGTAGGCTGAGTTTCTAGGCCTGAGTTGGCTGAATTAAGTAAGATCATGACTCCTGCTGCTGTTTGGCTGAAGGCACAGCCGCCGGGACGCTTGCTAGTGTCTATGCCCATTTGTTCAGACGCCGTATAGAGTTGCTTAATATCTCCTTGGGCTTTACCGTTTCTGGATTTGTCTCTGGCTACGCCATAGCTGACTGTGGCGATAGCTGCCATAAGGCCAATGATGGCCAAAACTACTAAAAGTTCTATAAGTGTGAATCCTGATTGTTTTTGGTGCATATTATATTTTAACATTTATCTTTTATTTGTTTCAAATTTAATTGGTAATTTAATTGATTGGTCGTTTTCTGGTAAGCCAGATGGATTATCTTTTGAGAAAATTATAAATCCTTGTGTGTCATGAGTTTCCTCAAATGTAATTATAGCAGTAAAATCAACCAAGCTACTTGTCATCCAGTCACCAATACTTTTCGCAGTACCACTGCCCAAAGTGTTTCCAGTTGAATCGGTAATTTTTATAGGAAAGCTGCCTTCAAAAAACCAATTGCCCGGAGCTTGTCCTTTGATCGTGAGTGGGGATGAGATTTTTTGGTCTTGGCTAATATTTATAAACTTGAGTGGCTCTATTGACTCTGCTGTTGTATTTTGCGGCTGATAAATTTTAATTGAACCCGAGCTGTTTTGACACCAGTTTCCAGTATTGTCACGGCCTATTTCTGAATACGGTCTGCTTTTGCATCCAATCCAAGACCTCAGGAAATAGGATTCTGGGTAGAGTAGTACCCATATCGCTAAAGTTAGAGACAATAATAATAAAATAACTACAATTATTTTCCCAATATATTTTTGATGAAATGTCATTTTATTTTTTACACTCTAGACATTTACAGCCTTTTTTGCCACCCAAAAGAATATTGTAATAGTCTTTGCCGTAGTGGTAGGTAATCTCTTCTCCTGGCTTGATTTTTCTTTTGGAGCAAATAAAAACTTGATTGCCGTACCAAATAGCTTCGGCGTTGGGTTTGCAAGAGTGGTTGATATATCTAGCTATGTTCCATCTGGGTGTACCGTCTATGGTAAATTTATCGTCTACTCCTTCAAATAAATATTTGCCGCCCTTTTTTTCTGCTTGTTCATTTGTAAGCTTGTAGCCACCGTACTGAATAATTTGTGCTCCTTTTGGTATTTCACTATCTGTAAAAAGTCCAAGTCCAGCTGAAGATTTTTTTGCCCGAAGTTTGTATTTAGATTGTTTGGGCCGGATTTCTAGTTTGTCTGTGCTCATTTGTTTATTATAGCAAAAGACTAGGCGTTTTTGTGAAGATTAAAAAAACAACCCTAAAATTTTCGGATTGTTTTCAAATAATGTCTTCTTTTTTGATTTCTTTGTATGTGCCAACTGGGATATTGGGAAGTTTGAGTTTGCCCATGCGAATGCGCTTGAGATTTTTTACCTTTAGGTCCACTGCTTCTAGCATGCGACGGATTTGTCTTTTTTTGCCTTCATGAATAATCATGTATAGTGTGGTGCCAGCAGTGGCTTTGATATTTGCCGGGCGTGTGATACCTGTAGCTATTTTTACTCCACCTCGGAGGTCTTTGAGTTGCTCTTTGGTGGGGGACTGGTTGAGCACTACTTCGTATTCTTTTTCGTGTTCAAATGATGGATGGGCGAGTTTTTGTGTGAGCTCACCATCATTTGTCATGAGTAGCAGTCCTTCAGTTTGATAATCCAATCTTCCCACGTTCCAAACTTTTGTCCTGAGTTCTGGTGGTAGTAATTTAAAAATAGTTGGACGGCCTTGCGGGTCGTGTTTACTGGACATGTAGCCTTTTGGTTTGTTGAGGGCTAAGTAGATCAATTTTTCATTACTGGGCTTTTCTATGGGATGCCTGCCGACAGTGATTTTGTCCACTTCTGGGTCGGCTTTGTCACCAAGTTTTGCCACGTTTCCATTTACCCTTACTTTGCCAGACAAAATAAGCTCCTCGGCTCTACGCCTCGAAGCTACTCCTGCTTGGTTTAATATTTTTTGTAAACGGATTTCGGGCATGCTGGCGAGGTTATTTTTTAAAACACCTAGAACTAACACTTATCTCCGGAGAACTAAAAGGATCGTATTTGACTTCTAGGGCACAAGGGAGTATTAGGCTTTTAATTTGCTGGTCCCCTTTAAGAACGGTTCTATTCTCTGAGTAACGACAAGGCTGTGGGGTGCCATGGCTTAATCTTGCTAATTCTAATGCCCTTAGATAATGCGAGCAGGTTCTTATGCACAATTCCGCTTCTTCTATTTCTGCTGCTGTTCCTCCAAGTACTGTTAGAAATTCTATCTTTTCCATATACTAATAAAAATAATACAGTGGTGACTCCGGCTGGGATCGAACCAGCGACCTAGAGATTAGAAGTCTCTCGCTCTATCCAACTGAGCTACGGAGTCGGAGTATACATTTGTGATGTTGCATGGTGGGGGTTGAAACACCACCATTACCACGTTAAGAATGGTGATCCCGGCAGGGGTCGAACCTGCGACCTCAAGCTCCGCAAGCTTGCGCTCTATCCAACTGAGCTACGGGACCAGAGTATTTATGAATTTATTTAAAAATTCTTTTTATAGTATACTAGAAAAGTGGGGTGTGTGGCAAATTTATAAAAAGCCGTGAGAAGTGAGACTTGAGGAATGAGTCTTGGGCTGCAATCTCACTGCTCACTTCTCATTACTCAGTGCTATTTTATTTATGTTTAATTTAGAGACGATTATTAGGACAGCCGGATATGCGGGGCTTTTTGGAATAGTTTTTGCGGAAACAGGTCTTCTGGTGGGGTTTTTCTTGCCCGGGGACAGCCTACTTTTTACTGCTGGGATTTTGTCTGGACAGGGTTTCTTGAATATTTTTTGGTTATGCTTGGTTTTGTTTTTGGCTACACTTTTGGGGGACAATGTAGGCTATCAGATCGGCAAGCATGCTGGACCAAAACTTTTTTCTCGGCCAAAGTCTAGGCTTTTCAATCCAGAGCACTTAAAACGCAGTCATGATTTTTTTGAAAAACATGGTGGTAAGGCTGTGGTGATTGCGAGATTTGTGCCAGTGGTTCGGACTTTTAGTCCAGTGGTGTCTGGGGTGGCAAGAATGCCGTTTGCTAAATTTATTTTGTATTCTGTTGTGGGGGCCTTGCTTTGGTCAGTTGGTTTGACGCTGCTTGGGTTTTGGCTTGGAAGTACAGTGCCAAATATTGAGAAATATATTATTCCTGGAGTTGTGTTGATAATACTACTGTCTATAAGTCCTGGAATTTGGCATGTGGTAAGAACAAAATTTAAAAGATTGAAATGATTGATAGAATTTCATACTAAACATTTATTCTTGTCATTGCGAGAAGTCCGCCTAGGCGGAGACGAAGCAATCTAGGGTGTCCTCAGTCTGGATTGCTTCGTTGCTCACAAAGTTTCGCTCCTCGCAATGACAAACTAGGCAAGCGTTGTTGCTAATTTTTTCCGTGAAATTTTTTGTGTACTTCACGCAAAGATTCATTGGTTACATGAGTGTAGATTTGCGTAGTGGTGATTGAGGCGTGGCCAAGCATGGTTTGTACAGAGCGAATATCTGCGCCATTACGTAAAAGATCGGTTGCAAAAGAGTGTCGGAGGGTGTGGGGGGTGACTTTTTTGTAAACTCCAGCAAGCATGGCGTATTTGTGGATGAGTCTCTGGATTGACCTTGCGGTGAGGCCGGTAGCTGATACCTTATACCTTATACCTGATAGATCAGAGGATTGGGCGGAGATTTCTCTTTCTAATTCATTTTTAGATTTACCGTGAGCTATAAAAAGGGCAGGGTGGTTGTCTTTTCTTTTGCTTAAATAATTTTTTATAGCAGCGGTAGCTTCTGTAGACAAAAAAACTAGTCGGAGTTTATCGCCTTTTCCACGGACAGTAAATTCGCCCCTGTCTAGGCTTACCATTTTTTGGGTGAGGGAAACCAATTCAGAAATACGCACCCCAGAAGAGAAGAGGGTGAGTAGGATGGCGCGGTCTCGGAGTTGCTGCATTTGGTCTTCGTTGTCGTTTACTGCGGCTAAAATTCTGTGGAGCTCATCGTCTGAAAGAGCGGTGACTTCGCGTGAGGGATTTTTTGGCAGTTCGATTTTTTCTGCGGCAAGGGTGGTCACATCTCGTTTGGATAAATATTTCAAGAAAGCCCGAAGAGCTATGATGTGATAAGATTGACTGATCAGTTTGAGGTTTTTGCCTTTGTCGTCACTGAGCCTGTTTAAATGTAGGCGAAATTGCCTGACGGCTTCTAGGTCTATTTTGTCCGGAGATGAGATGTTTTTGCTTTTGGTGAAATCAGCAAATCTTTTTAAATAATGAGCATAAGCCACCAAAGTTTTGGGGCTGCGATTTTTCTCAATTTCGCAATATTCTAGGAAATCTTGGATATATTGCTCTATTTGATTCTTGGAATTCATGGGGTATTTTGGGCAAAATATGCATTTGCATAAACCACCCTATATATAGTATAGTATATATAGAATTAATTAATCTACGGCTGGGACTTTAAGCAGCTCAGTTCGTACAGTTCTCTAGGGTGAAAGCCGTAGAGAACGCATCACATTTATTTAATAATTGTTGATGCGAAAGGAATATTTATGCTTGATAAAAAAGACAAAGATGCGATTATTCGCAAATTTAGAATTCACAGAGAAGACACTGGTAGTCCTGAGGTACAGATCGCTATCTTGACCGAAGAAATTCGTCTCGTAAGTGAACATTTGAAAGTGCACAAAAAAGACAACCACTCCAGAAGAGGTCTTTTGAAGATGGTGGGTAACCGCAGGAGACTTTTTAGATTTTTGGAAGATGAAAGTTTGGAAAGAGCAATGAAGATTGCAAAGAAACTTGGACTTCAAAATTTGCTCAAAGCAAGTCAAGCCCAGCAAGATGCGGCTCAAGTGGCAAGTGGTGAAGTAGTGGTTTCTGAATAATTTTTTTGTGGGGTGTGGAAGTCTACACCCCTATTTGATTAAAATAAGTAACCCAACTTAATTTTATGCCAGGAGAAAAACAAGAAGGGGGGGCGACATATGACCAACTTCTCAATGATTTAAATGGTTTGGTTGATACTTTGGAGTCTCGTATAAAAGAATTTTATCAAGGGGTATTGCCAAATGATTCAAGAGCCGCTAGAGCCTTTAATTTGCATAAGAAGTATGTTGTAGAATTGAATCAAAATTTGGGAAGAGGTGCTAATCCAACAAGTAAGGATGTTATGAGGAATGTGATTGCGAAGCTTGAAAGTATTATTAAAAGGTTTGATGAAGGCGTTATAAGATAAAAAGCTTATTTAAAAATTAATTAACTGTAGTGGTTTGCAGACTGTACGAAGATTTATTGCATGTCATTCCCGTGAAGACGGGAATCTCTACTTAAGAAGTATGAGTGTGGAAATTTTCATATTTCATTAAGCAAGAAAAGATCCCCGACTACTCGGGGATGACAAGACAATGTCTTTGTGAGCTTGCAAGTCACTGCATGTGGGTATGTCATTCCGGACAAACGAGTCCGCCGGCTGGCGGAGGCGAGTGCGATCCGGAATCCAATCTGGGTCCCAGATATTTTCTCAAAGCAGAAAATTCTGGGATGACAAACCATAAGAAAGGTAAAAATATGGCAGTGCAAACGATAGAAAGAATTATTGGTACAGAAAAAATGAGTTTTGAAACTGGACGCATGGCTTTACAGGCCAATAGTGCAGTTTTGGCTCGTTTGGGAGATACAGTAGTTTTGGCGACTTGTGTAATGACAGACAAGCCTCGGGATTTAGATTATTTTCCACTTTTGGTGGATTACGAAGAGCGTCTTTACGCTGCTGGCAAAATCAAGGGTAGTAGATGGGTCAAGCGTGAAGGTCGGGCAACCGATGACGCTATTTTGTCGGGGCGTGTGATCGATCGCACACTTCGTCCACTTTTTCCTTACGGCATGCGCAATGATGTGCAGGTAGTAGTTACAGTGTTGTCAGTAGACATGCAGAATGATCCAGATATGCTGGCTGTGGTAGCAGCTTCCACTGCTTTGACTATTTCTGACATTCCTTTTGATGGTCCTGTGGCAGCTGTGAGGGTTGGAAAAATTAATGGTCAATATGTAGTCAATCCAACTCATGAACAGCGAGAAAAATCTTCTATGGATTTAGTGGTCTCTGGTACCGGAGAGCACATCTTGATGGTGGAGATGGGTGCTGAATTGGTGAGTGAAGTGGATATTGTAGAGGGTGTAAAATTTGCTCAAAAGTTTTTGGGTGAATTAGTGGAGATGCAGAATCAGTGGCGAACCGAAATTGGCAAAGAAAAAGCTGCCGCTGCTTTTGTTTTGCCAAATGAAAGTATAATGGCCAGGACAAAAGAGCTTTTGACAGAAGAAAAAATTGAAGCTGCTGTGTATGTGAAAGAAAAAGCTGAAAGAGAAGAGAGAATAAATGCTGTCTTAAAAGAAATTGAAGAAATCATTTCAGTTGAGTTTGCGGATAAACCTGAAATTATCAAGCAAGAAAAAATTGCCAAAGAGGTGACTTTTTGCGCAGATTATATATTAAAAAAGTATCAGCAAAAGCAAATATTAGAAAATGATCGTAGAGTAGACGGTAGAAGACTAGACGAGACTCGCAAAATTTCCTGCGAAGTTGGGATCTTGCCTCGTACTCATGGGTCAGCTTTATTTACTCGCGGTGAAACTCAGGTTTTGACAGTTGTGACCTTGGGTAGCAAAGGCGATGAGCAGCTGCTAGATGGTATAGAGGATCCAGCTGAGGGCACAAACAAGCGCTATATTCATCACTACAACATGCCTGGTTACTCAGTTGGTGAAGTGTCACCTCTAAGGGGTCCTGGCCGTCGTGAAATTGGACACGGGGCTTTGGCTGAAAAAGCTTTGGATGCGTCTGGGGTTTTGCCTGCTCAAAAAGATTTCCCTTATACCATGAGATTGGTGAGTGAAGCTATAGCCAGTAATGGTTCCACTTCCATGGCAAGTACTTGTGGGTCTTCTTTGGCGCTAATGGACGCTGGTGTGCCTATTTCAAAAGTTATTGGTGGTGTGGCGATGGGTCTGGTAATGGATGAAAGTAATCCTTCAAATTACAAAGTTTTGACTGATATCGCTGGTATAGAAGACTTTAATGGTCACATGGATTTCAAGGTCACAGGCTCAGAAGAAGGCGTGTCGGCTTTGCAGCTAGATATCAAAGTCAAAGGACTTACAGTAGAAATACTTGCAAAAGCTCTGGAGCAAGCAAAGCCTGGTAGACTTTACATTATTCAAAAAATGAAAGAAGCCTTGCCAGCGCCTCGCCCTGAAATGTCTCCTTATGCGCCACGCATTGTCAGCTTCTATATACCAGTAGACAAGATTCGCGATGTGATAGGTCCCGGAGGCAAAGTGATTAACCAAATCATTGCTGAAACTGGTGTGAAGATAGACATAGAAGACTCAGGTCTTGTAATGGTTTGCTCAGTCAATGAAGATGGAAATGCAAAAGCTGTGAAGTGGATCAAAGATCTCACTCGCCAAATTCAAGTAGGTGAAGAATTTGAAGGTAAAGTAGTACGCATAATGAACTTTGGTGCTTTTGTGGAATTGATTCCAGGTCAAGATGGTATGGTACATATTTCTGAGCTTGCAAATTACAGAGTAAATCGTGTAGAGGATGTAGTAAATATTGGCGACACTTTGAAAGTGAAAGTACAAGAAATAGATAGTCAAGGCCGTATCAATTTAACTCACAGACCTTTTGCAAAGCCAGCACCAGAACGCCAAGGCCCTCCTCACGACCGCGGTCAAAGAGGTTTTGATTGGAAACCACATGGTGGAAACGGACAAAGAGATAATTAATTTTTATATGGGCGTAATAAAAAGAATATTAGATGGTGGTAAATTGGAAAATATGCAGTGGTTACATGCTGAAATGGAGGTCAGGCCAGCCGATTTGCCAGACGAATCGATTGAGGTGTCTGCTCGTTTGAGTTTAGATTTACCTTCAGAAGATTATGAGGTTGAGGTGGGGCCTGTTAGAAGAGTGCCGAAAAAAAGAGTTTTGAAATATGTTAGGCTACATGAATTTGAATTTGTAGAAGAGGTGGACTTGAGTAAGGCTAAGGTTGATATATTTTATACGCCCAAACCAGTAACTAAGTGATTTTTTGTCTGATGAATTTTGAACTATCAAGTGGAGAATTTAGAAAATCACCATTGTCCCGAGTGGCAAGTGGTGGTTTTCGTGCCGGCACTATTGAAGTTAATTTTGCTGCGTTGGGTATTAAAGAGTTAAGTATTGATCACATGACGGGGCTAATCTTGGCTATGCACAATGCCAAAATCCCAAAGGAAGACATTAACGCAAGAATTGCTTTTTCTAAAGAATGGATAGCGAAAAATTGTAAGTAAAGACACGCAATGCCATATTTTGAAATTTTAAAAAAAGATTCTAAGTCAAAAGCAAGGCTTGGAATTATAAATACGCATCACGGTCAGGTTCATACGCCGATCTTTTTGCCTATTGGCACGCGCGGCACAGTAAAAAGTGTCACGAGTGAAGAGCTGAAATTTTGGGGGGCAGAAATGATCCTTGCCAACACCTATCATTTGTGGCAACGCCCTGGGGATGGACTTGTTTATAAAGCCGGAGGACTCCACCAGTTTATGAATTGGCAAGGGCCGATTTTTACTGACAGTGGCGGCTTTCAAGTTTTTTCTTTGGCAAAAATGCGAAAAGTGACAGAAGCCGGAGTGTTTTTTCAATTTGACCTAGACGGTAGAGAAGAAATGTTGTCTCCAGAAAAGTCTGTGCAGATTCAAGCAAATTTAGGATCAGATGTGGCTTTGATTCTAGATGATTTTCCAGGCTTTCCTTTTGAGTATGAAAGATCAAAACAGTCTATAGAGCTGACAAAAAGATGGGCAGAGAGGGCTGTAAAGGAGCATCAAAGAATAGTTTTGGATGGTGACCCGGTAAACCGCGGACAAAAACTTTGGGGGATTGTACAAGGCGCATCTTTCCCAGATTTAAGAAAGAAATCAGCTGAAGACATGGTGGCTTTGGGGTTTGAGGGTTTTGCTATCGGTGGAGTGGCAGTAGGGGAAGGTCACGATGAAATGATGATCGCGGTAGAGTCTGCTGTCCCACATTTACCAGAAAATTCACCAAAACATTTGCTTGGTGTGGGTACCCCCTTTGATATAGTGCAAGCAGTTGCTAGAGGGTGTGATACTTTTGACTGTGTGATTCCAAGTAGAGAAGCGCGTCACGGCAGACTATATATTTCCTCGCAACTCGCAACTCGCAACTCGCAACTAGAAATCGGGGAGGGCTACGAGACCATAGATATTCGTGTACAGAAGTATGCGGAGGATTTTACGCCCATTGATCCAAATTGTAATTGCTATGCTTGTTTAAATCACACCAGAGCTTATCTCAGGCATCTTTTTGCCACAGGAGAGCCTTTAGCTTTACGCCTTGCCACCATGCACAACCTCAGATTTTATCTAAACCTCATGGGCAAAATCAGGCTAGCAATAGAGTTTGATTATTTTGATAAGATGGTGGAAGATTTTAGGGAAATTAAGTCATGAGAGATATAAAACAGTGTAAAAAGTGCGGCATGATTTTTTCTGTGACGGTTTTTTTTGATCCAAAACAGCTAAGACTGTCTCCTCGTCCAGCTGGGATTGTGTTTAACGAGCCTCATCATTCACAACACAACAAATCTATATGTGGTTTAAGTGCGGAAGAAATTGCTAGAAGAATAGAGCGTCGAGGGCTTCAACCATGGCCAGATGATAATGAAAATTCTTCTGAACAGTATGGTGGTGGCGAGATTCCTAGGTATTATAAAAAATAAATTCGTTTTTGACACATGGGGGTCGTTGTCATATACTTATGGTAGCTATGAAGGCTGTGGCAGGCTGGAGCTATAAATTTTAATAAAGTGGTCCCGCTATCGGCGGGGAAGTAGGGTGGAACCGCGGGTTTATTTTTTCAAAACTCGTCCCTAAGTATTTAGTGTTAAACTAATATTTAGTGATGAGTTTTTTGTTTTATTATTATTTTTAATAAGCTGAAATATGTCAAACACAGAAGTGAATCAGGAGACAGAAAAAGTTATTTGCAGTTGTGGTGCTACTTCTTCAGAAACTCATCAGGATACTTGTCCCAAGCATCGAGAAATCGGACAGATTATTCTTAAAAAATTGCGCAAATAAGTTATTTATATGCAACAAGAAAATTTACTATCCTCTGCCAAGGCTTCGGAGGGAAAGATGGAAAAAATAGTGGCGCTCTGTAAGCGTCGTGGGTTTGTATTTCCCTCTTCAGAAATTTATGGGGGTTTTGCTGCTACCTACGACTTTGGTCCTTTGGGGTTTTTGCTCAAGAAAAATTTAGAACATGCTTGGAGATATTGGAATACGCAAAAGCGGGAAGATGTGGTGGAAATTGAGGGTGCGATTTTTATGCACCCAAGAGTTTGGGAGGCCAGTGGTCACGTAGGTGGTTTTGCTGATTTACTTGTAGAAGATCTGGTGACGCACAAAAGATACAGAGCAGATCATTTGATAGAAGAGGCAGGTTTAATGGAAAATGCAGGGTCCTTGACCGCGGAACAAGCTAGTGACCTCATCCAGTCAAAAGGACTGAAAAGTCCAGATGGTAATGCATTATCCGCTGCCAAAAAGTTTAATTTATTAGTAAAGACATTTTTAGGCCCTACAGAAGAAGCAAGTAACCTTGTTTATTTGAAGGGGGAAAGTTGCCAAAATATTTATGTGGACTGGAGGTCGGTGCAAAATACTACTCGTAGGAAACTCCCTTTTGGTATTGCCCAAATAGGCAAGGCTTTTCGTAATGAAATTACAGTAAAGAATTTTCTTTTTAGAACTCGGGAATTTGAACAAATGGACGTGCAGTATTTTTGTGCGCCCGTGGACGCAGACAAACATTATGAAGAGTGGAAAGAATATCGTAAAAATTTTTATGTGGATTTTCTGGGATTTAGTAAAGAGCGTGTCAGGTGGCGTCAACACGAAGAGGATGAGAGAGCTTTTTACGCTAGGGATGCATGGGATATAGAGTACGAGTTTTCCGAAATGGGATTTAAGGAAATAGAAGGGCTGCACAATCGTGGCAGCTACGACCTGGATCAACACTCCAAATTTTCCGGTCAAGATTTGACTTATTTTGACGAGGCAACAGGCGAGAGGTTTAATCCATATATAGTGGAGTCTTCTTTGGGTTTTAACCGTTTGTTTTTATCTACTCTTTTTGAGTTTTACAGAGAAGATCTAGACGACAACGCGCAAGTAAAACGAGTGTGGCTTGCGCTACCACCAAAATTAGCTCCTTATAAATGTGCAGTGTTTCCACTGCTAAAAAACAAACCCGAGCTGGTAGAAAAAGCCCGCAGTATTTACTCGCAACTCGCAACTCGCAACTCGCAACTCCTACCCATAGCTTGGGATGACCGTGGCAATGTAGGCAAGAGGTATTATTCACAAGATGAAATTGGTACACCTTTTTGCATTACCGTAGATTTCCAAACTTTGGAGGATGATACTGTAACCGTACGCGACCGTGACACACAAGAACAGGTTCGCATTTCTGTAAAAGATTTACCAGCTTACTTAGGAGAGAAAATATAGATGTCAGAAATAAATTGGAGGTATTTGCAGGGTGGTAATCTAGCTGCTGCTGCGGTTGGTCGCGAGAGAGATAGGGTTGCATTGGTGGCAGAGGTTAAACAGTGGGAGAGGGTTTTGAGGTTTGCTTTGTCTCAGGGTGGGTCAGTATTTGATTTTGAGGCTTATAATCAAGTAGTGGTGGCATTTTCACAGTGTCTTGAAATGTTGGACCGACCTAGTATTTCTCCTGACTTTGAAAGTCTTTATGCTAAGGCAAAAGCGGAGTGCGTAAAACTGTTGGGTGGTTGTATGTAGTGTAGGTTTGCAATATGCTTTTGAGAACTAAAATTGTATTCTTATGAATTTATTTAGTAAATTAGATAATTTTATTGTAAGAGTTACAGAACCGGTACGGCAGTTTGAGCGCAGAAATGCCACACCTCTTATGCGTGAGGCGGAAGCTTTGCAGAATAAGTTGGCTTCGTTGCTTGCGAGTACTTGGTCGACAGATCCACAAGATTAGTTAAGGAATGCTATTGTGTATGGTAAGATTGAAAAATTAGAGCCGTATCATAAGGGGGAAAATATAGATGCAATTGCTTATAGTACAGAGGCTGCACATTGCGAAGTATTTTTTGAAGAATTTCAGAATGTCACAGATATAAGTGCTTATATTAAAAAGCACCGCATACAAATTAAGAGACAGCTATGAATTTTGAGATTGTTTTGGTAAAGAAGTTGCATGGTTTGCATTATGCAAAATAGATTTTATTATGTTTATATTATGGCAAGTACGAGCGGGACTTTGTATGTTGGTGTGACAAATGATTTAGTCAGAAGAGTGTACGAGCATAAAAATAATTTACTAGAAGGATTTACTAAAAGATACAATTGTCATAAATTGATTTTCTTTGAAGAGACTGAAAATATTGAATCAGCCATTATCAGAGAAAAACAACTGAAGGGTTGGCGTAGGGAGAAAAAAGAATTTTTAATAAAACAAATGAATCCTAGTTGGAAAGATTTAAGTCTAGAGTGGTAACTATTCCTCTTGTGTCATCCCGACTGGAGGCTTTGCGGAATGGAGGGATCCCTCGGCTCGTAAAACCTCGCTCGGGATGACAAAAAGAGGGTGCTATTTTGGTAAGTTAAATATATGAGCAAAGATTTTTAGGAATACTGTTATGTTTACAGCTGACAAACTTTGGTGGTGAGTTTTCTGGGGCTTTAAAATGGCAAGGAAAAAATGATGAGATTTTTTGGTCAGAAGCTGCTAGATTTATAGACTATATAAATGCTATGATACGGCAAGAGAGCTTGTCTAAGCACCGCAAGCGAAGCATTGTTTTGTTATATGAATTTGGTCAATAAATATTTTGAGTAATTGACTCAAAGGCCGCGGTAAGTTTTATTTTCAGAATTAATGACTTTGATTTTTATAAGGAGCGTAAAATGAGTCAAGTGACGGAAGAGGAAATATACCAAAGGGAGATAAATTATTATACGGAGCTGGCTCTTGCAATAAAGGAACGAGCGAAATATTTGTGGGGTATTCCTGAGTTACGAGATAAGCATGGTGCAGAACTTTGGCAAATGGCTGATGATATGCAAGTAGCCCATAGAGATCTTAGAATACACACCACTATGAATCATGAATATTATTTTTCATCTGTGGCTACTGCGGATGCTAGGCTGGCACACTTAGAACTAATTTTTAAAAAAGATATCGAAAGATATATGTGCTTATGGAGGTAGAGTATTGCACTTTTTGAATAATAAGATGATTTATGTCTAACTCACCAGAACAATCTTTGTTGCGTAGATATTTAGACGATTTAGACAGTGCCAGGCGGGCTTTGGAACAGTTTAGGTGTAATCATGTGGTATCTCCCAATACGGCTTCGGTTATGGCGGCAAGACAAAAGCTAGAAAGTGGGATTGCCCGGCTTGAAAAGAGCAGTACTGATCACTTCTGGGAGTTGTGGTTTGAGGAGGAGTTTAGTCAACTTATGATTGATCTGCTTGCTTTTTTAAAAAATAAATAATATGCATTACACAAAACAAGTTTTGGCAAATGGACTGACAATTATCAAGGTTCCAAGTAGGGACACTGAAAGCGTGGTCGTGGATATTTTTGTGAAAACTGGCTCAAGGAGTGAGTCTGAAAAAGAAGCTGGGATTTCTCATTTTTTAGAGCACTTTTTATTTAAAGGTACAAAAAAATATCCAAGCCCTTTGGCTATTAATGCTGTAGTAGATGGCTTGGGTGGCGACTTCAATGCCAATACTGGAAAAGAGCACACACAGTTTTTTATAAAAACTCGCGGCAAGCATTTGGCTTTGATCTTTGATATTTTGACAGATATGGTGCAAAATCCACTTTTGGACGAGGTGGAGATGGAAAAAGAAAAAGGTGTGATCATAGAAGAGTTGAATATGGGCAAGGATCAGCCGACAAATGTCGCAGCAGAAGCCCTGGATAAACTCATGTGGCAAAAAGATCATTTAGGAAGAGAGATTATTGGTTACAAAAAAACCATTCAAAAATTTACCGCAAAAGATTTTAGAGAGTACATGCAAAGGCATTACCAGACTACCAATATGTTGATTGGGGTGTCTGGAAATTTTGACGAAAGAGAATTGGATTCTTTGATTAAAAAATATTGGGGAAGTGTCAAAAAGAAAAAAGGCGGTGGCTGGGAAAAAGCCAAAGACAAACAAACAAAGCCACGTCTCAAAGTCATTTACAAAGAAAATGAGCAAGCAGTTGTTTGTATTGGTTTTAAAGGTTTTCCAAATGACGACAAGCGAGGGCCTGCTACGGCAGTTTTGTCTGCTATCTTGAGTGGCGGTATGTCCTCTAGGCTTTGGGAAGAGGTCAGACAAAAAAGAGGCTTGGCATATTATGTGGTGGCATCACCTAATTCATATCAAGATGTGGGGGAATTTGGAGTAATGTCGGGAGTGCGCGTGGAGAAATGCGATGAGGCTATCTCTGTAATTTTGGCAGAACTCAAGCGTATTTCGGAAGAAATAGTTGGTGAGGAGGAAATGAAAAAAGCCAAAGAGTATTTGAAAGGAAAAACTGCTTTGGCCTTGGAAGATAATCAAACTAGACTAGACTGGGTGCTGGAACAAGCGGCTTTTAAAAAACAAATTCGCACTCCAGAAGAAGCCTTTGCTCGCGTGGACGCGGTAACCGCAAAGCAAGTAAAAGATGTTGCCAAAGAACTTTTCCAAAAAAACAAAATGTCCATGGTGGTTTTAGGTCCTTTTAAGGACGAGAAGAAGTTTAAACAGTTTGTGTCTTAAACCCCTCCCCTTCTGAGGGGAGGGATCAAGGGAGGGGTTGTATAATGAAAGTATGCCAAAACGACTTGTTCATGAGCCTTATTTGTCTTATTCCCGACAACTTCGTAAGTCTCAAACTCCTTGGGAGGCGAAGCTGTGGTCACGTCTGCGAGCCCATCGTTTTTTAGGCTTACAATTTAAGCGCCAAGTACAAATCGGTGCTGTGATTGTTGATTTTTCTTGTCGAGCCAAAAAGTTGGCTATTGAGTTGGATGGTAGTCAACATAATGAGGCCAGTGGTAAATTTACAGATAATCAGAAACAAGAATTTTTGGAATCGCAAGGCTACATTGTTTTACATTTTTGGAATAATGAGATTGATAAAAATTTAGAAGGAGTGCTGGAGGTTATTAAACAAGTAGTAACCAACCCCTCCCCAACCCTCCCCTCATTCTCCTACGCTAAAGCTTCGGCGAACTCGCAGAAAGGGGAGGGGGTAAAGGAAAAATTATGAAATTTCAAATAGGTTGTCATGTGAGTATTGCGGGAGGAGTATTTAATGCGCCGAAAATGGCGGCGGCTTTGGGCTGCGAGACTTTTCAAATATTTTCTCGTTCACCTCAGGGAGGTCCAGCTCCGAAATTGACCAAAGAAGTTTTGGAACAGTTTAGAGGGGAGACTGGGAAATACAACCTCTCCCCATCCCTCTCCTCAAAAGGAGAGGGGGCGTGCTTTGTTATTCATGCGCCTTATTACATCAACTTTGGTTCACCAAAGCCCGCTACTTATAAATCTTCTATTGCTATAGTGCGAGATGAATTGGAGCGTGGCACATTGCTGGGTGCAAAGTTTGTCATGTTCCATCCGGGAAGTTTAAAAGACAATGAAGAAAAAGGATTTGCGCAAGCACAAAAAGGTTTGGTGGAAGTTTTGAAAAATTACAAAGGCACTACAGAGTTGCTTATAGAAATTTCTGCAGGTGCGGGAGCTGTCTTGGGCGATACTTTTGAAGAAGTTAGAGATTTGATGAAGCCGCTAGTTGGCAAAAAAGGTTTTGGGGGAATTTGTTTTGATACTCAGCATGCTTTTGGTAGCGGTTATGATTTGCGTACAGAAAAATCAGCGCTCGAAGTTTTGAAACAGTTTGATAAAATTATTGGACTGAAGTTTCTACGCATGTCGCACGTAAATGACAGTAAAGTGGAGCTAGGTAGTCACAAAGATAGGCATGAACATATAGGGCAAGGGAAGCTTGGAAAGGCTGGAATAATGGCCTTTTTGAAAGCTCTTGACAGTCTTCTCTCAAAGAGTAAGAATGACATTACTTTTCCATTGATTTTGGAAACTGATCATGATAGAGTGAAAGAGGATGTAAAAATCTTAAAGAAAATTCGAGATTCGTTATAATGAAAATTAGTAAATAAATTAAAAATTTAATTAATATATAAACAAAGGAAAAATATATATGGAAGTGGGAAAAGAAAATGTTATGAATAATGAGGAAAGATTACATGAATTGGAAATTAAACTGTCAGCTTTTCAGAGATTGATAAATGCAGTTAATAATGAGCGGGGGGCACATGGCAATGCAGAGTAAGCCTTTGGTGAGTCCTGCTATTCAAGATATTGTTCATTTAATATTTGAATGTGTAGAGGACCAGACCGTGCAGAGGATGCTGGTGGAGGCCTTGCTGGCAGAAGGCTTGTCGGATACAGTGTCAGGTCAAATCTTGGCATACGCTGTGGAGGGCATGAGAAGGACAGAAGAAGAAATTGCAAAAATTAGTGCCATTGTAAATTCAGGTACAGAACAAACTACAACCCCAGAGGCTTAAAGCTCGGGGTTTTGTTTTATTGGTATATAGGTATATACTAAATTTATATGAAATTTTCAGAACTAGAATATTCCACAAGAGTGATTATCAAAATCGCTTTGGTGGTTTTGGGCGCAGCTTTTCTTTGGGCGGTCAGAGACGTCTTGGCACTTTTTTTGCTAGCTTTGGTTTTGGCTAGTGCTATGGATCCTCTGGCTGATTATTTGCACAAGAAAAAAATTCCTCGCGGGGTGTCGGTAGTGGCTGTGTATTTGCTAGTAATGGGTTTGGCTGCTTTGGCGATTTCTAGTATTTTGCCGCCTATCAGCGCACAAATGCAAAAATTGGCTTTGAATTTACCAGATGCACTGGCAAGACTGCAATCTTCATATCCTGGGCTAGCTTCACTTTTTGGTGGGCAAGAAGGTCTTTCGGGTTTGGTGCGTGATGTAGTCTCTGGAGGCAGTGAGGGAAATACTGTAGTGAGTCGTACCCTCGGGGCTTTCAGTGGATTTTTCAGTTTCTTTACAGTTTTGGTGGTGTCGTTTTATCTAGTGGTCGCAGAAAGGAAGGGCATAAAGGAATTGATTCGCCCGTTGGTGCCAGTTTCTAGAAGAGAACAGGTGATTCATCTCATAGAAGTGATTCAGAAAAAAATGGGCTTGTGGGTTTTAGGACAAATTATTTTGAGTTTAGCAATCTTTGTTTTTACTTATATAGGACTTTCTATTTTGGGAGTAGAGTATGCTTTGGTGCTGGCGCTTATTGCTGGGCTTTTGGAGGTGGTGCCGTATATAGGTCCTATAGTATCTGCGGTACCAGCTTTTCTTTTTGCTTTACTCCAAAGTCCTGCTTTGGCTTTGGGGGTGATAGTTTTGTATCTACTTATTCAAAAAACTGAAAGCTATGTATTGGTGCCGAAGATAATGGAAAAAACTGTGGGGGTGTCGCCTTTGGTGGTGATCTTTGCTTTGTTGATCGGATTTAAACTAGGTGGAATAGTTGGTCTACTTCTTGCCGTGCCACTTGCCAGTGCTATCATGGTTGTCATAGAAGAGTTTTCGGGGGATCAGAGCAACAGTTGATTTGTGCTATAATAATTACAGCTGTTAGAGATAATTAGTATATCTGGATTAGGATTTTAAATTTTTAATGTCAAGAATAAAATTTTAACAAAATAAATATGCAAGAAGAACAAAATAGTCCAAATGGCAACTGGTTTACCAATACCCAAAAAAATTGGTTGATCGGAATGCTTGCTTTTATATCTATATTTTCTTTAGTTTTAAATTTGCAGGGTAACTCTTTATTAACCCCGCAAAAAAGTAAAGCAGATGCTTTTTCTTCTATTGTAAATGCAATAAGGGAATGCCAGGAAAGGGCTGCGGTTTTAGCCGATGCTATGAGTGCTTACCAGCAAGTAAAGGGTCAAGACAATAGTGGTGGAAATACCCTAGAGTTTGCAGAAAATAATATGAACAATGCAGTAGCTGCTTTTGAGGGATGCCAATACCTTACCGAATAACACTTTGAGCTTGGCTTTGTTTAGATCCGGTAATCTTTGAGGCCATACTTATCGAAAGTGCATATTTGTTAGTTGAAATTCTGGGTTGCTTACTGTGATCTCTAAAGTGTGTTCATTTGCAGAATTACTTTCAAAAACTATATAGTCTTGTAAACTGCTTATTTCTAAAAAGGTAGGAGCAAGGGAGTCGGTTGCTATTTTTATAGTAGCCGGCTTTTTGCTTTCTGCTCGCAAGATGACTTTTTTTCCATAAAAATGCAATTTGATTTTGCCATTTGATTTATCAAGCAAGGCTGCGTCCTCACTGAAACGCCAAAAGCCTTCCAGTGCATAAGTGTGGAGCTTTAAATAATTGGGCAGCACAAAATTTTCCCCCTTCGCAGAGGGCTTTTGGGAAAAGTTTTCAGTTTGATTTAGCCCAACTTGGATATTTGGGGTGGTGGTTGGCGAGGGAGGGTTTTGGCTGTTTTCTGGTTGTTTTTGAACATGCTGCCAGAAGGCCGCTAGGCACACCAGGAGCCCCAAGACTAAGAGAATTTTCTTGTATGGCATAAGAATTATAGTATAGCATTTTAGCACTCTACTTGACAGAGTGCTAAAGGTTGTATATTATGTAAGCAATGTCAGATTATCCACAAATTACCCCCCGTCAAGCACAGGTTTTGGCGGCTATAGTGAAGGAAAATTGCGACACCGGAAGCCCGGTGGCAAGTCAGGATTTGATTGAAAAAGGGTATTTTGATGTGTCTGCTGCGACTTTGAGAAATGAGATGCAGGCTTTGGAAAAGTTGGGCTTTATCCATCAGCCGCATACCTCTAGTGGGAGAGTGCCGACGGATATGGGTTTTCGTTATTTTGTTTCCCAGCTCATGGAGCGAGTGCAGCTTTCTATAAAAGAGCAGGATAAATTAAAAAGAGAAGTGTTGAAACTTCAAACTATCAATGTAGAAGTGGGCAGAAGACTAGCCAAGCTTTTGGCAGAAGCAAGCGATCAAGCAAGCTTTACACTTCTTCCTGGAGAAACTTCTACTGTTGGTCTTTCAAATATTTTAAATAATCCTGGTCTTCCCAAAGAAGACGCTAGAGAGATTGCAGAATTTTTTGACAATATAGACAGCTATGCAGAGCAGATTATTGCAGATTATGGTGACCAGACACCCAAGGCTGTAATAGGGCAGGAAATTCAGATTGGCAAAAGTGATTACTCTATGGTGGTGTCGGGTGTAAGCCTCCCGGATGGTAAGCGCGGGGTGGTAGGACTTCTGGGCCCCAAATCTATGAAGTACCAAAAGAACATGGGAATTTTGGAATACATTACAAAATTACTTGGAGGTGGTGGAGCAGTGGTTGTAGTGTTCTTGGAGATATTTAATCACGTAAATATTTAAGTAATAAAGAAAATCGAATTACGAAGCACTAAATTCGAAACAATATTAAAATTCGAATTTAAAAATTTAAAACTTTGCATTCTTATTTTATATTTTATGGCTTTGAATTTGTTTCGGATTACGATATTAGAATTTCGAATTTATGAGCGATGATAATTACACAACTAACGATCAAGAAGAAAAGACTTTAATCCAACAACTGGATGAGGCCAAGTCGGAAGCCGAAGCAAATCTAAATGGTTGGAAGCGGGCGCAGGCGGACCTACTAAATTTTCAAGCAGGGCAAGAAAAGAAAAGTAAAGAGTTGGTGGACTTTGCAAGGGAAGTGGCAGTGGCAAAACTTTTGCCTTCCTTGGATTCTTTAGGGCAAGCGCTCAGGCATATGCCAGAGGAGAATGAAGAATTAAGAATAAAGAATAAAGAATTTGTGGAGAAATACAGTGACTGGAAAAATGGTATTGCAGGATTAATCAAGCAGTTGGATAAGGCACTGGAAGAGTTGGGAGTGCAAAGAGTTGAAGCTTTGGGAAAAAAGTTTGATCCAAATTTCCATGAAGCTATTAAAGAAATAGAGGGCGGGGAAGATGGTGTGGTGGTGGAGGAATATGTGCCTGGCTACATGATCGGCGGCAAAGTAGTCAGACCAAGTGGGGTAGGGATTGGGAAGAAGAAATAAGCAAGATTAAAGAAGTAAGAGTAAAGAGTAAAGCCCTATGAATGAAGAAAAAGCCAAGATTCATAATTTTACTGATTTACTTGCTTGGAAAAAAGGTCATGAGTTAGTCTTGGAGGTTTATCGTTTAACTAATTCTTTTCCAAAAGCCGAAATGTTTGGTTTGACCAATCAGTTGCGCAGGGCATCGGTTTCCATAACATCCAATATTGCGGAGGGGTTTAGTAGGAGTACTTATGCAGACAAGGCGAGATTCTATGCGATCAGCTTGGGGTCTGTTACCGAAGTCCAAAATCAATTTATGATTTCTAGGGATTTAGGATTTATTACTAAAACGGATTACAATTATATAAGCAGTACATTAGTGGAGTTACATAAAATAATTAATGGTTTAATTAAAAAGTCAAAAAGTTTTTATTCTTAATTCTTTATACTTACTTCATTATTCTAAATAACAAGGAGAAAAATATATGAGTAAAATTATTGGTATAGATTTGGGTACGACAAATACAGCAGCCGCGGTTATGCAGGGGGGAAGTCCTGTGATTATTCCAGCTGCTGAAGGAACTTCAGTTGGAGGAAAAGCTTTTCCATCATACGTAGCTTTTACCAAAGATGGTGAGCTGCTTGTGGGTGGCCCTGCAAAAAACCAAGCAGTGACAAATCCAGAGGGTACTATCTATGAGGCGAAGCGCAAGATGGGTACCAAGGAAAAGTTTACTATTGCGGGCAAGGACTATGCGCCCGAACAAATTTCTGCTTTTATTTTGCAGAAGGTGAAAAAAGATGCGGAAAGTTTTTTGGGTGAAAAAGTAGAAAAAGCGGTGATTACTGTGCCAGCTTATTTTGATGATGCCCAGCGTCAGGCTACTAAAAATGCTGGAGAAATTGCAGGTCTAGAAGTAGTGCGTGTGATCAATGAGCCTACTGCTGCAGCTTTTGCTTATGGACTGGACAAGACTTCTGCTAAGGATCAAAAAATATTAGTTTTTGACCTTGGTGGAGGCACTTTTGATGTGACCATAATGGATTTTTCTGAAGTAGATGGGCAGGCAACCTTTGAAGTGCTTTCTACTAGTGGAGATACAGCTCTAGGCGGCAAAGACATGGATAAGGCTTTGATTGATTTTATCACTGGTGAGTTTAAAGGACAAAGTGGCATAGATGTGGGGCAAGATAAAATGGCGATGAATCGTGTACGCGAGGCCGCAGAAAAAGCCAAGATAGAGCTTTCTACTACTTTGGAAACTGAAATCAATTTGCCATTTATTACAGCAGATGCAACAGGTCCTAAGCATTTGCAGATGAAAATCACTCGCGCAAAGTTGGAAGATTTGGTTAGAGCAATAGTAGAAAGAATGCGTACGCCTATTACTCAGGCTTTAAGTGATGCCAAGCTTACTCCACAAAATATTGATAAGATTATTTTGATTGGTGGTCCAACTCGTATGCCGATTGTGCAGAAATTTGTGGAAGATTTTATTGGCAAACAAGTAGAGCGTGGTGTGGATCCAATGGAAGCTGTTGCCAAGGGCGCGGCTATTCAAGGGGGAATTTTATCTGGGGATGTGCAAGGCAAGGAAATTTTGCTTTTGGACGTAACTCCTTTGACTCTCGGGCTTGAAACACTTGGTGGGGTGAGGACTCCGATCATTGATCGCAATACTACTATCCCAACTTCTAAATCACAGGTCTTTTCAACCGCAGCGGACAATCAAACTTCAGTAGAGATTCATGTCTTGCAAGGAGAGCGTGAATTTGCCGCAGACAATAAGTCTTTGGGGAGATTTGTTTTGGATGGTGTTCCACCAGCGCCAAGGGGTGTGCCACAAATCAAAGTTACTTTTGATATAGACGCAAGTGGTATTGTAAAAGTGACAGCAAAGGATGAAGCAACTGGCAAAGAGCAGAATATTACTATCCAAGGCTCTACTTCACTTTCTAAAGAAGAAGTAGAAAAGATGAAAAAAGAAGCAGAAGCACACGCAGAGGAAGATAGAAAGAGGAAAGAATTGGTAGATTTGCGAAATCATGCTGATACTTTGATGGCGGTTTCTGAAAAAACTTTGAAGGATGCAGGTGACAAAGCCAAAGCAGAAGACAAAGCAGAAGTAGAAGTCAAAGTTGCAGCTTTAAAAACTGCAAAGGAGGGCTCAGACACGACTAGCATACAAAAAGCAATTGATGAGCTTTCAGCTGCGATTCAAAAGGTGGGGGCGGCTATGTATGCGCAGGGAGCAACAAGTGGCGAGGGACAAGCGGCTAGTGGTAACGCAGCAGATTCAGCTCAAGGGACAGATTCAAACTCAACCGTAGATGCGGAGTTCAAAGATGTAAGTGGGGATGAGAAGAAATAAATAGTCATGACTCCTGAACTAGAAAAAAAAGAAGGTATTGTTGCGTTGAAGGCCGTGATACGTTCAGGTGATACGTATTTAGTGCTCTTGCGGAATTCCAAGGCCTTTCATGGGCTTTGGGATTTCGCGGGAGGTAAGTGGAAAAAGGCGTTAGAGACTAAAGAGGATGGGTTAAAAAGAGAAGTGTGGGAAGAAACTGGTTTGGAGGTTGCAGAAAGTCAGCAGGCTTTTGAATTTCATGGTCATTTAGATACTACTCCAGTACATTTCATAATTTATGATGTAAGAATTACTGGAGATCCTAAGGACGTTCAGACTGGAGAAGAGCATTCCGAGCTTAAATTCTTAACCGCTCAAGAAATATTGCAGTTGCCAAACTTGATGCCGTATATGAGAGAGTTTTTAAACACCGTTAGCAGCTAGTACAAGACAACTTCATACTCTATTTCTTGTTGAGTTCTTTTGAGAATCCACTTGCCATCTATATACTTTATAGGGTAAAGTGCATTACCGGTTGTGAATGTTCTTGTGTAAACTCTGGCAGTTTTTGAAATAAGAACGATATTGCCTGTTTCTGACGGCCGTAGATCTGTTACTTGGTTACCTTGTGGGTCTACGCTTAGTATGAAATATTCTTTGTCGGGTTGCATGTATTTTATTCCTATTGTGGTTCTCGGTATATTTCTGGTTTCTTTTGTATTTTCAGACATAAGTTTGAGCGCGTATGGCTAATATATTATTAATGCAATAGTAGATTATTTATGGAACAAAATCAACCAGTGCCGCAGGCACAAGGTGGACAGGGTGACCAGACGCCGCCGGTAGGGCAACAGATTCAGGTGAAGGTAGAGGACAAGGTCTTGCGTGGACAGTATGCTAATATGGTACAGGTGGCCCACACAGGCGAAGAGTTTATCATGGATTTTATGACTATTATGCCACCAGCAGGGCAACTCACCGCTCGTATGATTTTGTCGCCAAGTCATTATAAGCGCCTAGCCCGGGCCATGCAAGAGAACTTAGCTCGTTATGAGGAGCAGTTTGGGACTATTCAGCTAGCAGTGGTACCTGATCAAAAAATAGGGTTTAAGATAGATTAGGGTCTTTTAGCGGGATACCTTATACCTTATAGGTAAAGGCATGCGGCGGAATAATTTATGGAAGACAAAAAACAAAGCTATAAAGATTTAATTGTTTGGCAAAAATCCATGCAGGTGGTGAAGCTGGTTTATCAAGTAACTTCAAGGTTTCCTGAAAATGAAAAGTTTGGGCTGGTGTCTCAAATGCGAAGGTGTTCTGTTTCGATCCCGTCTAATATCGCCGAGGGCAGGTACAGAAGTACCAAAAAAGATTATTGCCAGTTTTTGTCAGTTGCTTTTGCTTCTGGGGCAGAACTCGAAACACAATTAGAAGTTGCCTTGATGTTGAATTTTATTAACCAGCCACAAAAAGAACAAGTGGGTTTTGTTTTAACAGAGGTTATGAAAATGTTAAATGTGATGATTGCCAAATTGCGTATCTAGTTATTCTATAAGGTATCAGGTATAACCTATAAGGTTGAGCTATGGCTAAAGATTTATATTCAATTCTAGGAGTTACAAAGTCTGCTTCGGCGGATGAAATTAAACGTGCCTATAGAAAAAAGGCGCATGAATTTCATCCCGACAAAGGCACTGGCAACGAGGAGAAGTTTAAAGAAGTAAACGAGGCTTACCAGGTTTTGTCAGACGCCACTAAAAAGCAGCAGTATGATACATACGGGCAGACTTTTGACCAAGCTTCACGCGGGGGTGGGGCTGGCGGGTCAGGCTTTGGCGGTTTTGGTGGTGGCAATCCATTTGAAGGATTTGGGTTTGGTGATTTTTCCGCTCAAGGAGGATCCGCCTTTGGCGGAGATTTCGGAGATATTTTTTCTGATCTCTTTGGGGGAGGACAGTCGCGTCAATCTCGCAGGCAGCGTGGCGTGGATTTGGAAATGCCTATTTCTATCAGCTTTGAAGAATCCATGCATGGAGTGACGAAAACCATTTCTCTGGAAAAAACTGACGCTTGCAATGTATGTAATGGGAGCGGGGCTGCGCCAGACACCAAAGTCGTAACTTGTTCAAAGTGTCATGGCCAGGGGCAGATTTTGACACAAAGGCGAACGGTTTTTGGGGTGATGCAACAGGCTACTCAGTGTGATAAGTGCGAAGGGGATGGAAAAATACCTGAAGTGCCTTGCTCTGTTTGTGGTGGTAGAGGCGCTCTTCGTCGTACTAAAACTTTGGAAGTAAATATTCCGGCAGGTATTGATAATGGTCAAAGAATTCGTATGCAAGGAGAGGGAGAAGTGGGCTACAAGGGTTCTCATTTTGGAGATTTATTTATAAACGTAAAAGTACAAGAGTCCAAAGATTTTCGTAGGGATGGATTTGATTTGTATAAAAATTTACCAGTGAGCTTTTTGCAGGCAACTTTGGGCTCCAAAATTCAGCTGGATACCATTGACGGAAAGATCGAAATCAAAGTTCCTGCTGGTACGCAAAGTGAGACAGTGCTAAAAGTTTCTGGCAAGGGTGTGCCGCATGTCAATTCTTCTAAAAAGGGCGACTTGTTTTTGACGGTGCGAGTTTTGGTGCCAAATAAATTATCTAAAAAAGAAAAAGAGCTCTTGTCAGAGCTCGCAAAGTTGCGTGGTGAAAGCGTGGAAGTAGATAAAGGTTTTTGGGAAAGCGTGAAAGAAGGATTTTAGTTTTTATAATGGCGGTATAATTTTAGTAATCCCGGAGGGGACATAACAGATCTTCTGCTGGGATGAAAGAACAAGCAATCCATGAAAGAAGTAATTAAAGCTTTTAATAATCAAAAGATCGTAAAGGTTGGTGGGCACAATTATTTAGTCAATCCAATTACCGATCATAGCCCTGATGCGACCTATGCATTATTAAGCGATGTGGTTAAAGAGCTTTCAGGGCTAACTAGTTTTTATAAAGCCAACAAGATTGTTGGTGAGGAGGATAGGGGTGGCTTTGTGGCTGCTCTTATTGCTTATGCACAAAAGAAATCACTAGGGATGGTGAAATGGAATCCTCCGCATTTGAAAGCTAAAATAGGAGTAGATTTTAGAAACGCTTATACGGAAGGCAAGATGTATCTGTTGGGGTGTAAGAAAGGCGATAATGTGGTATTGGTTGAAGATCTGATTGATACAGGTGGTACTATAATATCGATGGTTAAACTGCTACGAAAGCATAAAATTAACATTCTGGATATTATATGCCTAGCTGACAAAGAGGAGTATGCTGGTATAGACAGAATAGAGAACGAGACTGGCATAAGACCAAAAAGTCTAGTACAGTTTACGTGTCTGGGCAAAAGATCGAAGGTGGTAAAAGTAAAAGGTAAGCCAGTAAAATTATGAAATTAGAAGAGCTTAAACAATACGATAAAATTGCAGGTAAGTTTTCTTTGTTGCATTCCAAATTGGACAAGATAACAAATGCTGCTTATTATCCGCGACTGCTTTCAGGGATGAAAGGTAAAAAAATATTGGATCTAGGTTGTGGTGATGCTATTGATCTGAAAAATTTTCAAACTGCTGGTGCTAAAGTATATGGCGTTGATGTGTCAAGGGAAATGATAGAGCTTGCCAAGAAAAGATTGCCAGGGTCAGAGTTGGTGGTAGCAAAAAATGAAAAAGTACCCTTCAGGAATAATTTCTTCGATTATGTAGCTAGTAAATATGTATTTCAAACCTCCAAAACTTTAGACCCAACTTACAAGGAAGTTTTTCGTGTGTTGAAAAAAGGGGGCGTGTTTTGTTTTGTGGTTGTGCATCCAATCCGTCAGTTTATGGAAAAGAAAAAGAATGGGAAAGATTTTTTCAAAAAAGAGTTAGTGCATTCTGTTCTGTTTGGTGGCAAGCTTGTGGTTCACGAACCAAGCCATACATTTTCAGAGTTTTTCAGCCCATATTTTTTATCGCACTTTGATTTGATTGATTATGATGAAAAGTATGATCCTTCAAATGCTGAAAGAGTAAACAACGACAAATACCCAGCTTTTATGTTAATAAAGGCGGTAAAGCGATAATGTGTTTACTTTGCTTGGATGCTTCATTTAAAAAACCCCAATTTGATTTTTACTTTTCCGATAAATAAGCCAGGAAAATGGCGGAGATGATAGCTATGAAAACACCAAGTTTTTGGTGTTTTTTTAGTTTTTCTTTGTTTAGAGCGAGTCCCAATATGGCGGCAATGGCTATATAGCTTTCCGAAATTGCGGTGGCTATGGCTATGGGTATTAGTATGGCACTATAAGAAAAACTGACCCAGGCTAGAGTATCTAGTATGCCAACGGATGTAATGAGTAAGGCATTATTTTTTATTGAGCCTAATATCTTTTTGTATGCTTTGTTTTTCCACAAATATATCAGCATTGCCACAGCAATTATTGTACAGGTGAACCAATGAGTAAGTAGAGGTGAGGTGAGTCTGGAACTGTAACCTACAAAGAAATTGGTAAAGCCCATTAGGATAGCAGAAAGAAATGCTAGGCCCACGCCTTTTTCTAGAAAAACTTTTTTGAGGCGGCGTAAGGATTTCAGTGAGACCATGGCCACCCCAAGCATTAAAAGAATGACCAAGATGATTTGTCCTTTAGAAATTATTTCTTGAATGATTACAGTACTTAAAACTATGGTCACAAAAACTTCTGTGGCGTAAACTGGTTCTACCACTGAAAGCTTGCCAATTCTTAATGCCTCAAAGTCTATTATGGAGGCGAAGAGGGTGATGATAGAGGCTAGAAGTAACACCATCAAGCTCGCGGGTGGATTTTGCAGGATGCTCCATAAATCTTTGTATATAAAAGGTAGTGTTATGAGGCTTCCGACTGCAGTCACATAAAAAAGTGCCAAGGGCGCGCCAAATTTTCTGCTAGATCTTTCTATTAAAAAATCTCCACCACCCCAAGAAAGCATAGCTAAAATTGCATAAAATATGCCCATGAGCTTAGTATAGCATTTGCTAGGAAAATCATATTTTGGTATCCTTGTTTTATATGGATTACGTACAATATTTTGAGCCATTAGAAAAGGCGAGGGAGTCTGGGGATATTGACCAGGCTTTACTTTTGAGTCAAAAAGCTTTACTTGATGCTGCTTTGAAAAAAGATGGTGTTTTGGCAGTGAATGCTTACTGGCATCAGTTACTGATTTTCAAAGATCAATTTACAAAAACTGGGCAGGAGTTTTATCTACACTTGATGCATGGAGTCACAGCTGCAGGGCTTCAGTTGGCAGTAGATTTAAAATTGTCTGGCCAGGCAGTGGCGGTGATGCATTTGCGAGCAGGGGATTACTTTTTTCATTATAAAAAATATCCAGAAGCTTTGGGGGAGATGGAAAAAGCCATCCAAAACTTGGGTGATATTGAAAAAGAAAAGCCTGGAGAGTATGCGGAGTATTTAAGTCAATTAGGCAAGGCGCAAGCTTTTGATGGGAAAATAGAAGAGGGGGTTTCTAATTTAGAAAAAGCTGTAGAGATGACGAGTGGTAAAACTGAACTTCGGGGCTGGCATCAGAAGGTTGTTCATAGTGGAAACCTAGCTAGGTTGGCTTTGGTGTTTTTGCAAATTGGGGAAAAAGACAAGGCTGTAGAAATAGCAAAGTTGATTTATCCGATAGCTTTGGATTTGAAAGATAATCACAATATGCCGATTCGTTGGGACGAACTACAAAAGGCTCTTCAAAAATATAATATTTCATTGACTTAAAAAATAACCTCTCTAATAAAAAAAGTCCAGCTTTAAAAGTTGGGCTTTTTAAACATATTTTTTATATATTTTACATTCCGAAAGCAGTTTTGAGGGTGGCGCGAGCTTTTTCTGCAGTGGTTCTAAATTCATCAAAAGCAGCTTTGATGCTGGCATTTTTAGCTTTAGCAAGCTCTTCTACTTTCTTGCCTGGGTTTGAAGTGGAATTTCTAGCTGTCTGAAAAGCTTTTCTGGCAGCTTCCATAGATTTCATGAAAGTCTGTCTAACTGTGGTGGGGGGGACGTTTGCTGCACAGTCAGCGGCGGCTTTTGTGGTAGCTGCATCAGTTGCGGTTTTGAGAGTTTCTATGGCTTTGTCTACCGCAGCTTTGTGGGTGACTGCTGCAGCATTTACGCCATCGCGAAAAGTTTTGAGTGCTGCATCTACTGCGGTGCGTCTTTTTGTTATAGCATCTTGGATAGTCTTTTTGTAGGCTTCTACCGCAGCTTTCTTGGCGTCGGTGTCAGCTTTTTCTAGGAGCTTGGTAAAATTAGCTTCTCTTTGTGTATCTCCCTGATCTCTCACACTGTCCAACTTTTCATCTCTAGTTTCTCTTTTTTCAATAGTTTTCTCCGCTCTTTCTTGGCGTCGGGTGTTTAGCTCTTGTTCCTTTTCTGCTAATTTTGATTCTAGATTTGTGTGTTCTGTGCTAAATCTGGTACAAAAATTTCCAGCTGCTTCTTTGGCTGTATCTTTATTTGTTGAAATGGCTTCTTTGGTCGTGGTTGGCCTATTGGTTTCAGGGCCTTCTAATTTTGCCTGGGCTGCTGAAACTGGAAAAACCAAAGAAAGACTAGCAACTAGAGTTGCTGAAAATATAATTTTAGAATTTATTTGCATCATAGAAATTATTTATAGCATTAGTTTCTGTAACTTCAGCTGTGAAGTCTGCTGGGGCGACTTCAGCCTCGCTTGCGATTTTATTTTCAGCTTCGGTCTCGTTGCTGATAGCTTGGGCCACGTCATCCACAGGGTTGCCGGTGGATGGTGAGTTTGGGATAACAGCTTCTGCTCTGCTATTGTTTGTCATGTTCTGGTCCACCAAATCGGTTGGACTTTGGGATCTTTTGGCGTTCATTGTGATAAATGCGAGCAATGCCGCTATCACAACTCCACCAGTGAGTAGGATTTTTCTCATACTTTATTTATTTTAATAATACAAATATATTATACCACTAAATTAATGGTATAATATATTTATGTTGGATTTTAGTCATGTTGAAAATTTAGTGAGGGGTTTTAATTGGAGCCAGCCTTCTTGGAGCCTATTTATTCTTTTGGGGTGGCTGGGTGTTTCTATTCTCTATGCATTTTCTGCTGGTAGGGGAAGAGTGCTTGGGCTTTTGATTGCTATTTATGTATCCAGGTTGCTTGCTCTTGAGGTGCCATGGTTGCACAAAATGGTGGCAGAAAGACTGTCAGTCGCAGATGGGGATTTGCAAAATTTAGTAGTGTTTGGGGTTTTGTTCGTGATAATTTTTCTAGCACTTTCCAAGCACGCTTTCAAGCTTTCGGCTGAAGGCAGGGGGGTGGGGTTGATTTTTATAATTATTTTTTCGGTTTTGCAGGTCGGCTTGCTGACAAGTATAGTTTTGGGTTATTTGCCTGGGCCTGTAAGGGACGGGTTTGCACCTTTGGTACAACAAGTGTTTTTGTATGCAGGGGCAAAAGTTTTTTGGTTGGTCTCTCCTGTGATTTTCCTGGTCGTGTTTGGCCGATTTGTGGCAAACAGACAAGAAGTGTAGAATTAGCTTATAGTTTATAGCTTATAGGTGGGAGTATTATTTTTTTTATTAAAAACAGAGGTTTGTGAGTAAATGTGTCTGATTATTAAAGTAAACCGATAAAATCGCTTTTGCTAATATCGTATAGATTTATGTTAGGGTCTAGGTATTCCTGCAGTTCTGTTTGATGTGAATTCCAAGAAGTAAATTTTATAATAGGTTTACCATCATTGTTAGTTGTAAACTGAAAATTTTGTGTCCCCCATTTTTCTCTTGGCAGGGTGGTGTCAATGTTAATTTCTTCCCAAGGAACTGTTCGCTTGCCGTCAGGGTGTGGGATTACTAGGTCTCCCAGCTCCGATGAATTCCAGCGTATACCCAATAGTTTTTTTGTTTTTTGGAACAACAATATGGCCTTTTCTATGGAGGTGCGCATTTCTACGGGGGTGCTTGGCATAGAATGAAACCAATGATGATGTTGTATACCATGTCTGCGACACAGTTTAATTAGTGTTGCCAGAATCTCAGGGTCGTCGTTTAGTCTATGAATAATGGGGCTTTCTGTTTTGACGATGATACCATTTTTTTTGATATTTTTTACGGCACAAAGAAATTCGTCGGTGATCTCCTTAGGATGATTAACTTGTACGTTTATCCACTTAACTCCATTGTTTTTTAAAATCTCAATCAGCTCTGGGGTAGTGCGATATGGGTTTTGCGCTAACATTCTAGTATGAATACGCACTGATTCTATGGTGCTTATTTTGCTGAAACTTGTAATCCATGTTTCAATCGCATTATCGGGTAGTGCAAGCGGATCTCCACCTGATAGGATAACCTCTCTCACTCCTGGGTGAGTTTGTAAATATTGCACTGCTTGCTCCAGTGCTTTTCTGGAAGTACTGGGTGGATTTTGCTCTAGGGTTCGCCTTCTTTCGTAGCAGAATCTACAATACGCCCCGCAATGGTGGGCAATTCGTATGACTACTTTGTCTGGGTATTTGTGTTGTCCTAAAAAGTCTTCTTGCTCTAAATCTTGAGATAATGTCTCATTATCAAGTCCACTCGCAAACATCTCTGCCCGTCTTTCCCATGTTTGCTCTTTATCATAGATATTTGCTTCTATTTTGGACGGACCATATTGTAGCCAAATAGGATCGTTAGGTTTGATTTTTAAATTGGTGTCTACTTCAATTAGACTCAGTAAATAAGGAGTTATGTTCATCCTAGTATTTTTGAGTGTCTCACTCATCTCTTGAATTTCTGCTTCGGTAAAATTGAAATAACCCCGTAAGTCGGTAATGGTTCTGGCTGCCTTTTGGAATTGGGTCTTCCACTCCGAGGTGGATAATTCTTGTGTGAACGTCAACAACTCTGTCATGTGATAAGGATTAGTTGTGATTAGTGTGTTTTGACCATCTAGCGAGAATGCCTGTGGATAGCAGGCGTTTATTTTTTTGCTCAAGTAAAAGTTCGCCTGATTCAATACCACCCCTCCCCAACCCTCCCCTCAGAAGGGGAGGGGGCAAGCTGTCTTCTAATAAATTTTGTAGCGCAATGCTAGAAGTGTTGGTGGCGTAGGCATTGATTATCAAAAATTGTGCATGTGGGCTCAAGAGCTTTATGCAATCGGAAAGCAGTTCTGGTAAATTTTCTGAAAATTTCCAAGTTTTACCACTAGGGGAGTGCCCAAAAGCAGGCGGGTCCATGATGATGCCGTCGTACTCGGCCCCACGCCTAATTTCTCTTTTTACAAACTTGGCCGCATCATCTAAAATCCAGCGGATACTATCTTCTGGGAGATTATTCAGCTTCGCATTATTTTTCGCCCACTCAATAGAGGGTTTTGATGCATCAACATGAGTTACCTGGCAGCCAAGGCTAGCTAGTAGACAAGTGGTAGCACCTGTGTAAGCGAAGAGGTTGAGGATTTTTAGCTTATAGCTTATAGCTTTTAGCTTGTGGGAAAGCCATTGCCAGTTGTAGGCTTGCTCTGGAAAAATACCAGTGTGTTTAAAAGCCGTGAGCCTTGCGAACAACCTTATACTCTCTCCTTGTGAGGGGAGATGCCCCGATGCTTTGATTGGGGCAGAGAGGTTGTACTTATACACCCAAGGTTGCTGGATTTTATTTTTTATTTTCCAGCCATCGTCAAAAACCGCATCAGCTTTTTCCCATTCTTCTTTGGGAAGAGAAGGTTGCCAAATGGCTTGTGGGTCTGGGCGTGACAAAGTATACTGCCCCCATTTCTCTAGGCGCATGGACATGCCTGAATCTAAAAGCTCGAAATCGCCGGTGGATTGGGGTACGAAATTTTGCATTTTATCTATAAATGTTTTTTATTTTTTTAATTCAATGCTAGAAATTTTAAAACTAGTGATGCTGCCTGTGCCGGTCACGGTGACTTCTTTGTCGATGAATTGACCAATGTCACGGCTGGTCCAGAGGTAAATAATTTGGTCGCCTGATTGCAGTACTACATTGCCGCGCTTGGGTTCTTTGGATGGGAGCATTACGCCTTCCAGTTTTAATTGATCGCCTTGAATGCTTTGACTGCCAGAGCTGGGTTTTTGAATGCTTTCTTCTTTTTGAGTGGTTTGCACAGAGCTGGTTTGCTCTTTATTTTTGTCATTCATATCCTTGGTGGTAGGCTTGCCTAATTGCCAGCCTATGAGAGCGGCTGCCACGATGAGGATGCCTAGGGGAATCCATTGCCTCCAAGTTTTTTCTTCCATTGGGGATTGTGGGGTTTGGGCTGGGTTGGTATTTTCCATAAAATGAATAATTATCAAGATTTATGATATAAGTGTAGTCTTTTGGGGCGTTCTTGGCAAATTGACAGACCACTTGAAAATATTTTGAAATATAGGTAAAATATTGAAGTATCTGTCTGTACGTTTTGGGTTCGTAGCTCAGTCGGTAGAGCAGCTCCCTTTTAAGGAGACGGTCCCGGGTTCGATCCCCGGCGAACCCACCACCCTACGCTAAAGCTCCGGGTGGCACAGCCACCCTGTAAAGCTCTCTGGTGGTGTAACCACGATTTACGTTAAATCTTCGGGCGACTAGCCAGGTTCGTGCGATAAAATTTTCCTGTTTGTTGTATTGGAGTAGTATAAAGACGGTGGGTTTTTGAATATTGGGAATAGTTATTTTGAATTATTGATTTTGGTATTGTATTTTGCGGGTTCGTAGCTCAGCTGGTAGAGCAGTGGCCTCTTAAGCCAACGGTCCCGGGTTCGATCCCCGGCGAACCCACCATTTGCTATTTTCTATAATATATATGAAGGTTAGTGGATTATCCGCTGAAATTGAGTTTGGCTATGATGATAGTTTTAAAAACTTTGCTCAAAAATTGATTGAATTAGCTAAACAAACTGGAGTTTCGGTTAAAGCAAAGTGGCCTAGTTTTGGCGGCCATAAAGAGATAACAGCCAGCCCCACAAGCACTCTTGGGGATCTAGAAGATTAAAAGAATAGCACGGAGGTAAAATATTAATTTTTTATGTTGGATAGTGAGCAGAAAATCATAGTCGCAGAACTAGAGAAGTTTTTGGAAAAGCATGAAGTCAGGCATGTGTATTTGAGTGTGATGCAAAGGATTATTTTTTTAGTTATTGCTGCGGTGGGACTCATTGCTGCTCTCGCTTGGGACAAAGCTTTGCATCATTTGTTTGAAAGATTTTTCCATGGTGATTCTTTGGTAGGAGAAATCGGTTATGCTGCATTGATAACTGTTATCGCTGCTTTGGTTTCTGTGTGGCTTGGAAGATTTTTGCCATCTGGAGCAAAAACAGAAAAAGAATAAATTTTATAACCAAAACAACCCCTGAAGTTTCAGGGGTTGTTTATTTGTGCTACTAGTTAGTTATGATTTTGTTGGTCTTGGTGATGTTTCTCTTGTGCTTGTCCAGACGCCGTCTATTTTTTCTAATTCGATGGGCTCTAACGCCTTTATCTTCTGGCTTAATATTTAATTTTCTCTTCTTAAAATTGTAATTTCTTTTTTGGTTTCTATAATCTTCCTCGCATTTACCATGGCTTCCCGGAAGTCTCGAATGAGTGACATATAAAATAGCGCCTTATTTACTTGCCCGAATCCTTTTTTGTTTTGGCTGCAGTTTTCTTGGTGGTAGGCTTTTTTGTATAGCGAGACTTCTTTTCATCCTTGTCTTTTTTGGGAGCTTTTTTCCAAGCTTCAAACAGCTCTTTGAGCTGGGTCTCTGACTCTGGATGGACGTTTATAATAAATTCACAATCAGGCCACCTAGTGCATGCCCAAAAAGGTTTGGCGCGACCACGCCCTTTTTTCTCTACGATGTCGCCCGGTTTATTTTTTCTGTCTGCATTTTCTAAACAGTTCGGACACTTGAAACCAGTCTTATTCCAAATTTTTGATATGCCTTTACACTTGGGGTAGTCAGTGCAGCCAAGGAAAAATCCAAACCTGCCACGCTTGACCTCCATAGGCTTGTCGCAAATAGGGCATCTCTCGTCTTTGGTTTTTTCTTCTAGCTCTTTGATCTTGGCGGCTTCCTCTGGTAGTGGCTGAGTAATTTTGCTTTCAGGATCTGGGCAGGCGAGGAATCTGCCTGCTCTACCAAATTTGATGATCATCATCTTGCCGCAGTGGCTGCAGGGGACATTTGATTCTTCTACTTGCTTTTCTACTGCAGCTTCTTTTTCTATCAAATGTTTTTTAAAGGGTTCGTAAAATTCCCGAATTACCGGTACCCACTTAGTTTTGCCTTCGGCGATTTCATCAAATTCTTCTTCTATCCTAGCGGTGAAATTGATGTCCACAATTTCTGGAAAATGTTCTACCAAAAGATCATTAACGATTATTCCAACTTCAGTTGGTTTATATTTTTTGTCTTCTTTGTCTACATACTCTCTCTCTTGAATGGTAGTGAGGGTGGGGGCGTAGGTAGAAGGTCTGCCTATGCCAGCTGATTCTAGGGCTTTGATAAGTGTGGCATCAGTATATCTAGGAGGTGGTTCGGTGAAGTGTTGCTCGGGAGTAATGTCGGTGACGCTGATAGTCTCTCCTTCTTTTAAGTCCGGCAAAGTTTTTTCACCGTCTTCTTCTGTGTCATCTTCTGCGTCTTTGCCTTCTGTATAAACTCTGATAAATCCATCAAATTTAATGATCTGTCCGTTGGCTCTCAAGGTGTAAGGATTATTTTCTGTGGTACATTTACCTTCTATATCTACTGTAGTTTGTTCTACCAAAGCTTGTTGCATTTGACAGGCGATGGTTCTTTTCCAAATAAGGTCGTAGAGTCTGGATTGATTTCTGTCCAGGTCCCCACTTAAATGTTGTGGAAGTTTAGATAGGTCTGTGGGACGAATGGCTTCGTGAGCTTCTTGTGCGCCTTTGGATTTGTTTGTAAATATTCTTGGCGTCTCTAGTGTATACTGGTTTCCAAATTGTCCAGTTATAATCTCTTTGGCTTGTTTAATCGCTGAATCTGACAAGTTCAAACTATCGGTACGCATGTAGGTGATAAAACCTTGCTCGTACAAACCTTGGGCAACTGCCATGGTTTGTTTGGCGCTAAATCCAAGTTTTCTTGCTGCTTCTTGCTGGAGGGTGGAGGTGGTAAAAGGTGCTGAAGGGTTGCGCTTGGCTTCTTTTTTCTGCACGCTAGAAACCACCCAAGAAGCTTTTTGCATTTCTCCTACATACTTTTCTGCTTGAGCTTGATTTGTAATATCTAATTTGCCCAGGTTTTTTTCGGCTACTTTGTGTAGTCTGGTTTCGAAAGTGAATTTTGCTTGGTTTTCTGCTAGGGCTTTGATACTCCAGTATTCATCTGTTTTAAATTTTTGAATTTCTCTTTCTCTTTCCACGACGAGCCTCACAGCTACACTTTGGACTCTGCCAGCAGAAAGTCCGTAGCGTACTTTTCTCCAGAGGAAAGGTGAGAGCTCATAGCCTACTAGTCTATCTAGTACGCGGCGAGCTTGCTGGGCATCTACCAGATTTTGATCTAAGTCTCTTGGGTGTTTTAAGGCTTCTTCAATGGCTGATTTGGTAATTTCGTGAAAAACAATTCTCTTGATAGGCGTGAGTCCGCCGGCTGGCGGAGAGGCGTGAGGCGTGAGCTCGGAAGCAGAGGCAGCCTCCAATTGATTTTTCTGATTTCTTTTTTCTGTTTTCTTATTTTCCAAGCCTAGGGCTTGGATCAGATGCCAAGAAATAGCCTCACCTTCTCGGTCGGCGTCGGTTGCTAGAATGATTTCTGAGGCTTTTGCTGCTAGGTGTTTCAGTTTTTCTACTATTTCTGCTTTGGCAGGTGGAATGACGTAGGTGGGGGTAAAATCATTTTTAACATCAATAGAAATCTTGGATTTAGGGAGGTCCCTGATATGGCCCACACTTGCCTCCACTATATATTCACTCCCGAGGAACTTGGTGATGGTTCGGGCTTTGGTGGGGGACTCTACTATTATTAAAGGTTTTGACATGGGGTTAAAATATGGTGAAATCTATCTATTTGCAGTAATCTTCTAGTTATTTTATAATACAGTCTAGATTGTACGGGGAATTAAGTAGATTTGTCAAATTTGAAAATCATATATGAACATTAATTCAATCACAAATCCTAAGCAAGCCGTTGAGTTTGCGGTACAACTTATCCTTTCAGAAAGGAAGCACCCCAATAGAAACTATAAGCCTATTACCGTAAGTGATATCGAGGCAAGAATAAAGGCCTACCCCGGAATATACAAGATTTTTGACGGTGATTGGCAGACATATTTGCCTAATGCAGAAGCAGATATTGACAGAGCTTTGAGTGAAGTTAAAGGGAGAGAGGCTGGGTTTAAGTTTGACTCAAGGGAAGGCTTGTTTTAATAAACTCTTTTATTCTTTTTTTGAGACAACTGCGCAGCAGTTGTTTTCTATTTTTATAGGAATTTCTTCTAAGGATTTTATAGTGGTGGGTGAATTATTTTCATACAACCCATCTCCTGCCTGCCAGAGCCTTTCACTGGCGGGCAAGCCATCTTTCCCCTCACTAGGGGATAGAGAAGAAACAGTTTTGTTTAATGTAATCTTTAAAGCCAAACCCTCTGTGGTTTCCTTACTCCAAGATTGATCAAAAATAAAATTACCTAGAGAATAATAAATGGGTTTACAATTTGTTTGTTTAGGTTCTGTGAATTCATTTGAATTTGCGAGTTGCGCAGAATTTTCACCCCACCTAGCCTCCCCTTGGACAGGGGAGGAAACTGATTTCGGGCAATATATTTCTTTTTCTTGTACCCAGTGGGGATGAGCGCCAATGACCATGTCTGCACCAGCATCAATTGCTGCATGCGCAAAATCTATTTGAGATTGATTTGGTTTGGTGGTGTATTCTGTGCCTGCGTGCATGGTAACTACTAGAAAATCTGCTACGAGTTTAGTATTACGAATTGCGAGTTGAAGATGGGAAATGTCTTCTATACGTGAGACGAAGTTGTTTGTAGATTTTCCGCCATCATTTATAGAAGCATAGGATGCGCCGATAAAGCCAATTTTGATTCCATTTTTTTCTATGATTGCAGGCTGCCATGATTCATCCAGGCTTTCTCCTGTGCCCATAAACTGAATGTCGTTTTCCTTGAGAACTTTTTGTGTAGTACGGATGCCGTCCATGCCTTGGTCAAAAGAGTGGTTGTTGGCTAGGTTGAGAATTTTAAAATTGTTATCTACCAAGCCTTTGACATTAAGCTTTGGCGCATTAAATACTAGAGTATTGCTTGGGGTAAACCTATCGCTAGATGAAAAAGGAGTTTCTAGATTACCAAAATTAAAATCAGTGGATTTGAGGAGTGCAGAGATGTTACGAAACGGGTAGTCTGGGTCGTTGCCATTTTTTTGGATAGTGTAGGCGATATTACGAGAAAGGGAAATATCTCCAACTGCCAAGAAGGTCACTTCAGTTGTTTGGTTTGTATCTTTAATATTTTGTGCGGCTACGGCCCACGCATCTTCAAGGGTGTCTATTGAGGCATTGGAGGTGGGGAGAGGAGATTTATTATTTTGAAATAAATAAAAGCCGACCATTGTGATAATGATGCAAGTGGCCATAATTATCGCCAGCGCTGCGTGTTTTTTAGAAATTAGAAATTTGATATTAGACATTTCTTACGTATTGATTACCGCCCAAGTTTTTGATGACACCTTTTAATTCTAGCATCCCAAGTGTGGCGGTAACTTGACTTGCGGACAAACCACTTTCAGCCACTAGCTGGTCTGGGTATTTGGGAGTATTGGATAAAAATCCAAAAATGATAGTTTCTTGGGTATTCAATTTTGGTATTTGAAAAATTTCGGCAGAATTGGAGGCGGTGGGTGTGATATTTAATTCACTAAATACCTCGCGTCCTTCTAGGATGGGCCGTGCTCCTTGTTGAATGAGTCTGTTGGGACCTTCTGACATTTTAGAGGTTATATTTCCCGGTACAGCAAAAAGGAGGCGGTTTTGTTCAACTGCGAATTTGGCGGTGATTAGCGATCCACTTTTTAGGTCGCACTCTACCACTACGATGGCCTGGCATAGCCCAGACATAATTCTGTCCCTCATGATGAAGTTTTGTTTGAGTCCTGGGGTTTTGGGTGGGTGTTCGCTAATTATGCAGCCTCGGTTTTCTAAAATTTGAGTGGCTAAAAGTAGATGGTCTTTTGGATATATAGTGGCGTCGTCTATGCCGCACCCCAGCACTGCCAGTGTGATTCCTTTGGCCTCTATGGCAGCTTTGTGGGCTTCTGCGTCTACTCCATACGCCAGTCCAGAGACAATCACCGCGCCGCCACTAGCCAAAGACTTTGTGATGATCGGAGTGGTTACTCTTCCATATCCAGTAATCATTCTCGTACCAACCACCGCGACCATAAGACTGTCTGGCTCTGGAAGGTGTCCTCTATAATAGAGGAGTTGCGGAGGATCGTGTATTTCTTTAAGTGCTGTGAAAAACCTCGGATCTTCTGGGATTAGAAGGTTTATTTGCAGCTGCTTTAATTTATTTTGCTCCTCTGCGGGATTTATTTTTGTTTTATAGGCAAAAATATTTTCTATGATAGTTTTTTCTAAGTCAATATTTTCCCATTCAGAATTTTTTGCCATCCAAGCTTGTCTTGCGCTCTCAAAATACTGTAGGATTTTGGAGAGCCTACGTTGCCCTATATTTGGGACTAAATTAAAGCAGTGTCTGTATAGACTTTCTTGGTCAAAATTGGTAGGCATTTGACAAGATGAAAGATTTTAAAGTATATTGCAAATGAATTGCGGTTTTGGTCCTGCTTGCAAGTTGAGATCCAGCTTGAGCATCCCTCCTAGCACAAGTGGATTTCAGGCAAGGGAAGTTTTGCATAGCTTTTGTTGTGTGAGACTTCCGCTTGCAAGTGGGACTAAGACCACAGAGTGGTTATCCTTGATCCTTAATCTTTAATCCTTGATAGCCAACCTACTGAACACTTTTAGTGCCAGTATTTAGTAAAAATCTTGCTATATACTCATCTGTTTTTGGGAATACAGAATTTTTGAGGTTTTCTATTTCAGTTGCATTAAAGTTTTCCAAAACGTAATCTTCGGTTGGTCTTTCGTTTCTAGAAAGTCTGGACTCCACCCCAATTCTCAGGCGGTGGAATTTTTGTGTGCCCAAATTTTCAATAATAGATTTAATGCCGTTGTGGCCTGCAGGGCCACTGTCAAAAGCGGGTTTGATATATCCAAACTTCAAATCTAGTTCATCGTGAATTATTAGCAATTCTTTTTCAATATCAATCTTGTAAAATCTTACAGCTTCAGCTACTGCAACGCCTGAATTGTTCATGTAGGTTTGGGGCTTCAAGAATAAGACCTTGATATTTTGTCCTTGAATTTCTTTGGCTATAAATTGCAGCTCACACAGCTCTCCTTGGAATTTGTGTTGGCAAGAGATTTTTTCTCTGCCTTCCATAAAATGATCCACAGCCAAAAAGCCAGCATTGTGTCTGGTATTTTCGTATTTTTTGCCTGGGTTGCCAAGTCCAACGATTAGGTGCATAATATTAGTTAATAGACAGTAGATTTTATAAATTTAATTTTAATATATCTATGTTGGAAGTTTTAGGTTTGGGAACGGAAGAGCATTATGGTAATTTTTGGGATAGGGAATTTGCAAGAGCGGCAAAAGTGTCAGCCAATTTTGGCACTAAGGTGGAAGTTCAATATACTGAAAAGGGGGTTTGCAAATATTGCAGCAAGACTAGGGAAGTTTGTGAGGCGACAAATGATTGTGCTGTTCGACGGTTCCGTAATGAGCGGGCTGAATCAGCGCCCCTTGGTGGCTACTAAATTTTCTTCTTCATCAGCACTTTGATGGGTGTGCCCCAGAAATCTAACTCTTTTATAATAGCATTACGCAATGCATTTTGAAATTGTTTAGAAATAGCAGAGGGCTGGTTGACCGTAATAGCAAAGGCAGGAGGGTCTGTACTGATTTGTTTGAGTCCAAAAACTTTGGGCTCTTTTTGATCTTTCAATCTTTTTGGTGGATTTTCTTTCATCCTATTGGCCAAGAAGGCGTCTAGTCTTTCTTGGGTGATGGTTTTATGGCGAGAAGTGTAGATTCTTTCCGCAGCTTTGATGGCGTCTTTGACTCCTGTGCCAGTTTTGGCTGAAACCAAAAAGAGTGGGCACATCCAGAGGAATGGAAACTTGGCAGAAAGTAGCGCCTGAGTTTTGTCTGCTTCTTGCTTTGTGGCTTTGATTCCTACAATGTCAATCTTGTTGGCTATGATCACGCAGCCTTTTTGTTGTTCAGTGATGATTTCTGCGATTGCCAAATCTTGGTGGGTGATGGTTTCGCTTATGTCTATCACCAAAAAACACACATCACTTCTGCGGATGGATTTATAAACTTGGTAAGAGGAAAAAATTTCCGGCTCTATTTGTTTATTGGCTTTTCTTTTTAGCCCAGCTGTATCTATAAAGGTAAATTCTCTGCCGTCTATATCTATTTGGCTGTCTATGGCAGTTCTGGTAGTGCCTGGAACTGGTGAGACTACCATCCTTTCGCTTTTGATAATTTTGTTAAAGAGACTACTTTTGCCCACATTTGGCTTGCCGACAATGGCGATAGAGATTGAGCTTGTAGCTTGTAGCTGTTGGCTTGTAGCTTGGGATGCAGATGGTAATATGGCGGCGATGGCGTCAAGTAAGTCACCCGTGCCGCCACCTGTGGTAGAGGAAATGGGAATGATAGTTTTGATACCCAGTTTGGCAAAAGTAATGGACGCTTCCAGCTGTTTTTTTGGAGAATCTAATTTGTTGACGGCGAGTATTACTGGCTTTTTGCTTTTGCGAAATTCTAAGAGGACTTTTCTATCTAAACTTTCTGGGGTTTCTTTTCCGTCTACCAAGAAAATCAAAATATCTGCTTCTTGCTGGGCAGTTTTGATTTGTTTCAAAACATTTTTTTCCAAAATCTCATTTTCATTGGCATCAAAAGAAAGCCCGGCCGTGTCTACCAAGAGAAAGGCTTTGTTGTTCCATTCTATTTCCGCGTATTGTCTGTCGCGGGTGGTTCCAGCCACCTCTGAGGTGACAGCTAGACGTTGTCCGGCCAGACGATTAAAAAGTGTTGATTTTCCAGCATTGATTGGTCCTACTATGGCAACTATGGGTGTCATAAAAATATTCGGAATTTTAAAATTCCATGTTTTCCGCACTAGAATTTTGATTCCCTAGTACAATTATAATATCGTATTTTTCTCTATCTATCTTAATGCTCGGAGGTGGTAATACTACCTCGGTGGCTCCAAAGACGTGTTTTAAATAATTGACTGTTTCTGGCTTTGAGTTTAGTTGATAAAAAATATTTTCTTCTGGTTGAATTTCGTCGTAATTTAGTCTAGTTACAACTGCTCCAGAATTTTCCATTTCACGGCTGATTTCTGAGGCTTTGGTATTGAAGGCGTTTTTGGCTGCCAAAAGGATTCGACTTGTTTCTTGGTTGGCTTTGGCTGTGTATTTAGTGTTTTTAAAAAACGCACTTAAATCATCTTCAGTCTTGCCTGGGCAGAGATCCAAAATATATGCTCCTGTAGCTTCCTGGATTTTCGGGCAAATGAGCCCAGTGTCTGGAGTAAGCGACATGGCCACTATATCCATACCTTTTGTTAGAGTGAACATTCGCCACAGTTCATCTTGATTGAGGTTGGTGTGTATATGTTCGGCCGTGGTCTGTAGAATTTGATTGAGATTAGATATTTTGGTAATGATGGCCCCAGAAAGTACTTTTTTCTTTACCGCCTCTATTACTAGCTGCTGTCTTTTACTTCTGGCGAAATCCGAACCCTCACTTCCACCTGCATGTCTAGAACGGGCAAAGATTAGCGCGCGTTCTCCGGTCATGTGCTCTGGACCAGCTTTAAATGTGACTGGTGCGATATATCCATCTTTGCCGTCTGGGTATTGGTTGTCTGTGAAGGTGCTCACAATTTGTACGTCTACTCCACCTAACTGGTTGATAATTTTGGTAAATCCTTGGAAGTCTATGATGCCAGTATATGGTATTTGAAGACCCGTTACGCTTTCTACTGATTGGGTGGCGAGTGAAATTCCTTCTTGCCAATTGTGGTTTTTCAAATATCCTTCTGCTAGGGCTGCATTGATCTTTCTACCTTGCAGTCTAGGTATATTGATCACTAAATCTCTGGGTATGGAGGTGAGGACAACTTGTTTACTATCTGTATGTATCTGTGCTAAAACTATGGAGTCAGACAAATATCCGCCATCGTGATTTTCTCCGCCTATTCCCAAAAGAAGTACATTTATCTGCCCTTCGTTTTCACCTTGAAGTTTAGCTTGAAATAGTCCACCAACTTGACTGATGATATTTTGTGAGGGTTGGTTTTTGAAAATAGACTTAGTGGCTTCGGAAAAATAGGCGATTGCCGCGCCAGCACCCAAAAGGACGACAACCAAAAACAGTGTCAGCGCAACACCGATTTTTTTCCAGCGACTTTTCTTGCCAGGATTTTTTTGCGGCAAATGATCCGTATTTATGGATACTGTTTGGATTTTTGGGCCTATTATATGATTTTTTTGATTATATGATTCCATCGCCTATATAGTATAAAGGAATTATTCATTTTGCCCAAATGTCGCCAATATGAGCCAAAAGGTAAGAGCGAGGTCATTTTTGAAGTAGGCGATATCAAAAAGGCCATGTATGATGATTGCCATCACAAATAAACCCAAGGCTTTTTGGTTAAGAGTTACAGATTTTTGGAAAAAACCTTGCCAGATCAAGAAAATAAAGATTGAAGAGATGGATAAAAGCCCAAGCAGTCCAGTTTCTAGCCAAAAATGTAGAAAAATATTATGAGGAGAGGTGTGCGTGCCGTAAATTGGGTCAATGTTTAGCTTTGCATATTCTCGTGAAAACCCTCCTAGGCCAACGCCGAAAACTGGATTTTGCTTGAGCAGGTTTACTCCGCCTTTCCAAAGCTCTAGTCTCGCGCTACTAGCGTTGTCTTTGAAAGCCGCGTGAGTAAGCCTGTATTTCACAATTGGCAAAAAATTCACTAGCCCGATGATTGCCACAACTCCGATTATAAAAGTACAAACTAATTGCAGTTTGGATAACTTTTGAAATAGAAAAATACTGGCTGCTACAGTCAGTGCTAAGTAGCCGGCCCGGGACATTGAAAAGAGTAGGCCTAAGCTTCCAAATAAAAGTCCAAGTGTGAGAAATATTTTTTTAAATTTCTCATGATTTTGTCTCCAGGTTTGCCATATGAATGGAAGGAGTAGGGCGAGTAATGGGGTTATGAAAAGGGCGTTGGCGTTTGGGTGAGAAAAAATCCCCAAAGATCTTTTGGGTTCTATGGCGTTGCCCCAATACGCTTGCGGCAGCAACCATAAACTGTAGTACTGAATCATGCAAAGTAGTCCATTTATTATGAGTAGAGAGGCTATGCCGTAGAGAATAATCTTTTGATTTAGTTTTGTTCCGCTGAGTTTTATGCCGATAAATAAAATGATTGGTTCCCAAAATAAGGCAATTAAAAGTCCGAGTCCGTGGATGCTGAAGTTCAGGCTCAGGCTGATAGTTGAGGCCAGCAGCAATAAAATGGATATTTTTTCTAAATGATTTAGCGTGTAAATATTTTTTGACCCTCTTTGGATTTTTTGTAACAAAATATGCCCGTAAACCAATACTATAAATATTCCCAAAAACACCATCAAAAAATTGGTTTCCAGGCCCCATAATGAGAATCTCCAAGCATAGCTGGGGCTAATGGTTATGGAAATTAATATCAACAGGGAAATTATATCCCCATAAGACAGTGCTTTGATGGGTCCAGTAAGTATTTTTGTCATACAAGTAGTTTCTAGATGGTTTAATTATAGCCTGTTTTTGGTTTTTTGGCTTGTATTTTGCCTGTTTATTTTCAACTTGCAAAAAATACTCTATGGGTGTTATAGTGGGATTACGTTCACTTGCGTAATTACTATTTTTTATTCATACTATAGGAGTTGGGTAGGGAAGTTGTTTAGGTTGTAACTATTACTAAATATTGTTGGTTGTTGTATTGGATTTTTGTGCCAACATTATTACGGTCGCATAGCTCAGCTGGTTAGAGCGCGCCGTTCACATCGGCGAGGTCGCTGGTTCGAGTCCAGCTGTGACCACCATTCGCATGATTTTCTGTATCTGGTTTTTAGAAAATGCGATTTGGTATACTGATTAATCTTTGTAATTTTAAGCATTAAATATACAAAATTTTGACAGATCAAAATCAAAAAACAGTTTCATCATCTGGGGCGGCGTGGCAATTCTTTTGGGATTTGGCAAAAGTTTTTCTTATTGCCTTTGGTCTAGTCTCTTTGGTGATTCGTCCTTATATAGGCGAACCATTTATAGTCTCTGGGGCTTCCATGGTGCCCAATTTTCACAATCGTGATTATTTGGTGGTACAAAAATTATCATACAAAAAGCACTCTCCTGAAAGAGGGGACGTGATAGTTTTTCGTTACCCAAATGATCCTAAACAGTATTTCATCAAAAGAATTATTGGTATTCCTGGTGACAGTGTGCGTATTTCTCAAAATCACGTGTACTTACAGAAAACTGGGAGTGGGGCTGAGGAAATTCTCAAAGAAGATTATATCCCCAAGGATTTTGAAACTGCTGCTGGTGGGGTAAGTCAATGGAAGTTGGGCCCAGATCAATATTTTGTCTTGGGTGATAACAGAGAGCACAGCAGTGACTCCAGGTTTTGGGGGGTACTCCCGGGTTCTTTCATAGTCGGAAAAGTTTGGTTGAGGGTTTTGCCTGTGGGGGATGCCGGACTGATCGAACACGCTTCTTTTAAGTAAATAAATTTTTATAGTACATGCCAGCTTTTTTAAAACACACTGAGCCTGAGGTTGTGGTAGATTATCGCCTCTCTCATCAGACTGCCGCCAAATTAGCTGACTCTCCTAGTGGTGGAGTAGTATCGGAGCTTGATATTTCTTGGTATTTAATCCTGAATAAATTTCGTGACGCAGCCAGGAGCTATGGTTTTGAACCTGTGGAATTGACTGATTTTGAAGATGCGGTGATTTACGATCGGGCTGATATTCCTAATGTTTGGAATTTAGGGACAGCTTCAGGTGAAAATCAGTCCAAGGAAAATCTAGTTTTGCGTACTGATCCGCTTTTGGCTATCTTAAAACTTTATCATTCAAGTAGTTCAGTACGTATAAGGCCGATTAGTAAATGGTTTACCATTGCCCCAACTTTGAAATTAAATGCTAAGGGGCAGAAGGTGGTGGAGTGGCAAGCTGTCCTGATGATCGCGGGTAGTTTCTTGACCGTGGCGGAAGTACAGTTGATGTGTGCTGTTTTGCAGCCCGGAAAGGATTTGGGACTAGAAGAGTCTGTACAGTTGGACATCAATCATGTGGGCGGGGTGGATGCACAGAAAAAGTATGGAGACATTTTAAAAACGCATTTGAGAAATCGTAAATATGATCTTTGTGATAATTGTGGCGAGAGATTATCTTCCGATCCTTTTGATATTTTGCGTTGTGATCAATTGGGTTGCCAGTCGCTTTTATCCGATGGACCTATGATTTTGGATAGTTTGGATCAAGATTCTCAAAATCAATTTACACAGTATTTAGAAGCTTTAGAAGAGTTGTCTATACCATATCAGCTAAATTCTTTTTACGCTGGTCAAAAATGGGCCAGTGGCTTGTGTATCAATGCTAGGGCACAGATTGAAAGTGGAAATGTAAGTTTTGCTGAAGGTTTTGACTTGGATTTGCTATCGCAGAAGATTTTTGGTAAAACAGTTCACGCCTTTGCCGTGGTCTGTAATCTAAGTCAGCTGAGGCGGGCTATACAGCCTGTACAGAGCTTTTTGTCGCAGGAGGTATACTTGGCGCCCTTGGGTGATTTGGCGGCCAGGAAGAGCCTGCATTTGTTCCGTGACTTGGTCTCTGAAGGTGTCACTGTCTGTGATTACTTTGGAGTGAGCAATATGAAAAATCAGCTGAAAAATGCCGTGGACAGAAAAGGCAAGATAGCTTTGATTATAGGTCAGAGAGAAGCAGTCGATGAAATGGTGATTTTACGAGATTTGGTGAGTGGGATCCAAGAAATTTTCCATTTTGATCAAGTGGTGGAAGAGGTTAAAAAGAGATTGGGTAGATAGCTGGGGAAAATTTCTAAATTCTAATTTCTAATTTTTAAATTAGGAAGATCAGATATATTCCAATTAATTTTTTTGGATATTAAATATTTATATTTGCGGTCTAGTAAGTATGCAGTGTATTTTTTGTAAAATTATTGCTGGAGAATTTCAAACCAAGTTCGTTTATGAAGATGACTTGGCCGTGGTTTTTCCGGATATTCATCCAAAGGCCCCAGTGCATTTATTGGTGGTGCCAAAACAGCATGTAGAGTCGTTGGTTGAGGCGAGTGGTAGCGAAGCCTTGCTCGGTCATTTGCTTACAGTTGCAAATACTGCGGCTTTGAAATTGGACATTGC
>CAZGEB010000002.1:0-1741 GCA_964524915.1 uncultured Candidatus Saccharibacteria bacterium | reverse complement strand
TAGGGAATAGGGAAAATAGCCTGCCCGCTTTGACGGGCGGGGGAATAATTGCTACATCAAAATAGCCGCTCCGCCTTGAGGCGGAGCGGCTATATAAATCTCCATAATCATTTCTTTTGTAAATAGGCTACCCAGTAGTGACGCTTGTAAAATTTGCCTTGAAATTTTGTTAAACTGGTTTTGTTTTCAAGTTTTAAAAACTCAAAATCTTTTTCATAGGTTTCTAGCAGCTCTTGCTTAGAAAAAACTTTTTCTACCAGGTTCATTTTTGGCATTATATAAGTATGTTTTTCTTTTCCGGGAAAATTTTGAATTAAGTATTGTGCATGCTTGTCGTCATCCAGTGCCAAGGTACGCAGGAAAAAGAAGCCTTTGGTCTTCAGCACTCTTTTGGTTTCTGAGAGGTATATTTGTCTTCCTTGATCATCCAAAGAATTGGATGATAAAAAATCAATGGCCAAATCAAAACTTTCTTTTTCAAAAGGGTAGAGGGATCCTATATCTTTTTTTATAAATACTGCCTGCCCAAATTCTATTGTTTTGATAGACTCTGCCAAAACCTCTTTTTCTTTAGCAAAATCTTTTGCTGCTTTTATAGCAGTGTCAGAAATTTCTAGACCAAAAACTTTGGCGCCTCTTTCCGCCAGAAAAATAGAGTTTTTACCATTTCCGGAACCTAAGTCTAAGACAGTAAGATTTTCTGTGCTCATCTTTTGAGTTTTTTTGAGCCATTTCAAAAATCTTTTAAAATCATTTTGAGGCTCTAGGCTTCCTGAAGTCAGCTCTGGATTTCGATATTCTTTTTCCCAAACAGCGTATTGCGGCATATTATTTAGGGCTTATGCATTTGATGTTTTATTCCTCCCCCTTGAATGGGGGAGGTTGGGGGGTGGAAAGCTAAATATTTTGGATGCTTATCCTCATACTGACCCTCCCAACAGATAGAGAGCTAAATGCGTAAGTTGTATTATTAAAATAAAGATTTAATTTTTTTAATAGACTATTGCCCAATCTTCCATTCTGTCGTCCCGCTTTCCTGTTGGTGGCACGGAATTCAGTGTTTTTTGATTGGATCCCGCCGAGGCGGGATGACAAGACAAGAGTGGTGTTACGCAAGAAATCTAATAGTCTATGCCTTTCTGTGCCCAAATATTTTGATAGTAAGCATGTTTGACCATTCTCATTTCTGTGACTGTATCGCAGAGTTTTAAAATTTTGGGAAATTTATCGTGTCCGGTGATTATTAAATGTACTTCCTGAGGTTTTCTTTTGATAATATCCACCACATCATCTTCAGTCAAAAGTCCTAGCTCCACCGCTGAGAGGATTTCATCCAAGAAGATCACTTGATACTTTTTACTAACCAAAACTTGGATGGCTTTTTCAAGCCCGCCTAATGCCGCTTTGATATGCGCACTTTTTTCTTTGTTGTCTCCGAGGATGCCAACAAAGCCAAGCCCACAAATTTCTGTGTCTATTCGCCCTAAGTCTTTTGGAATTTTGATCTTGTTAAAAAATTCTATTTCATTGGATACTGGCCATTGTCCAGTTTTGCGACTATTGTCTGGGTCTGGTTTGGCTTTTACAAATTGTAATATATAGACATTTAGACCAGCACCACTTGCACGGGCGACCATGCCCATAGCCGCTGTAGTTTTGCCCTTGCCTTTTCCAATATGACAAATCACCAACCCTTTTTCTTTTATGGGTTCTTTATTCTTTTGTTTTATTGTCAGCATGA
>CAZGEB010000001.1:66696-76441 GCA_964524915.1 uncultured Candidatus Saccharibacteria bacterium | reverse complement strand
CCCCCTAACCGTCATAGCCTTGGTAAGCCATTACCTTACCAACTAGCTGATGGTGTCCAGGCCATTTCCTTAGCGTCCGCCGAGGCGGACTTTAGTCTTTCGACCACATGAAGAATTACACAACCTTTCGGCTGGATATGCTCCACTAAAGAGATGTTCCTGGGTTATACTCACCCGTTCGCCGTGGGTCTAAACCCACTCGACTTGCATGTCTTAGGCACGCCGCCAACATTCATCCTGAGCCAGAATCAAACTCTTAATAAAAACTCAATCTTCTTTTACAAAAACTGAGGCGTATATTTTCTGATCACACCGGACCAGATAAATATACTAATCAAACGTTTTTTTCTTGGCTACTTTTTAAAATCCTTTTTAGAGATTCTACGAACCGTTGTTCTTGTTGCTATGTAGTTGTCAAAGGTCTTTCAAAACTCCCAAAAAAGCGTTTAAAAAACACCCAAAGTTTTACCTTGTGTGCCCCAAACCTTTCTAATTTCTGTAAGAGCTTTTCTTAATTGGAATAATAGACTATTCACTCACAAATGTCAAGTACTCAGCCGGAGTCTATTTTTCCATATTTCACCAATCAAAAAGGGCCTTTTAATGGCCCCTTTTAGTAAACAAACTAATTTATAATCTTGTCTACAATGCCGTACTTTTTGGCTTCTTCAGGACTCATGTAATAATCCCTTTCAGTATCCATTGCAACCTTCTTCAAAGATTGGCCTGTGTGCTTAGAAAGAATCTGATTTAAAATTCCTTTCAGTTTTAAAATTTCCCTAGTGTGAATCTCTAAATCAGTAGCTTGACCCTCAGCCCCAGAAAAAATCTGGTGGATCATAACCCTAGAATAAGGCAAGGCAAATCTTTTTCCTGCAGCGCCCCCCGCCAAAAGTAAAGCCCCGCCAGACATTGCCCTCCCAACACAAATCGTAGACACATCACTCTTGATATGCTGCATAGTGTCATACATAGCTAAAGTCGCAGACACACTTCCACCAGGGGAATTTATATAAAGCTTGATATCTTCTTTGCCTTCAGCGTCCAAAAATAAAAGCTGGGCAATAACTAAATTTGCGACCGTATCATCTATGGGCTCACCCAAAAAAATAATACGCTCTTTTAAGAGTCTTGAAAAAATATCATAAGCCCGCTCTCCACCCAAAGCAGACTTTTCTATGACCATTGGAATTAAAGACATAAAAAAAATTTCTAATTACTAATATCTAATTTCCAAAATAATCAGAAAATTTATCTTAACAAAAAATTATCACTCCCGCAAGTGGAGTGATAAGAAATACCCCAGTATACATTAAAATACAACGAGTTAATCTTTGTTCCGAGCCTTGATAAACCGAATATAAAAATAGGTAACAAATATCAAAGTAAGCAGCACTACCCCCGCAATGGCCAATACAGGAGAGGGCATATTGCCACTATTTCTCAAATTTCCATAAATGATCGGGCTGATAATTAAACCAGCAACAATAATCAACGCTATCAAATTATTCCTCTCTCGATGGGTCACAGATAATTTATTTACTTCTTACGACTTACCACTTTCTTCGCCTTCCTGGCTCTAGGTTCGTTGTTTTGCAATTTACGAACATAGTAAAGCTTACTCTTTCGAACTACAGGTTCTTTGACCACTTCTACCTTGGCTACATTTGGAGAATGCAAAGGAAAAATTCTCTCCACACCTACGCCGTTGGAAATTTTTCTCACGGTAAAAGTAGCATTTACGCCCTTTCCACCCTTGCGAGCAATCACTAGTCCTTCAAAAACCTGAATACGTTCCTTGCCTTTTTCACGAATCCTCTGGTGGACCTTTACAGTCGCTCCAGTACGAAAACTAGGCAACTCTTTTAATTGTGTCTCTTCTAAATGTTTGATTGTAGGCATTGTTTAAAAATTTCAAATCTTAAATTTTAAATTTTAAATAAATTTCAAAGATTGGAAGTCAAATTTAAAATTGGACATTCAAGCGTTGATTTAAAATTTATAATTTAACATTTGAGTTAATAACTATTAAAAAGATGAAAACTTATAAGAGCTCAGGAATTTTTAGGGAATTTAAAGTGCCCTTTAGATCTTCCGGCAAATCGCTAACGGCCTGTATCCAAGTACCATTTGGTAGCTGGACCTCTATTTTTTCAGCGTGCAAGAACTGGCGGTGCAGTCCCGGAAGCTGTTTTTTAGGCCCATAAAGAGAATCCCCAACTAGCGGGTGACCAATAGAAGCCATGTGAACACGGATCTGATGAGTCCTACCTGTATGCAATAATACCCTAATTAGGCTCACTTCGTCAACTACTGAGTTTATAGTTTTTAGTTTATAGTTTTTAGTTTTTGCTTCTCCGCTCGCCGCTTGCAGCTTGCCACTTGCAACCAGAAAATACTCAGTCTTTGCTTCTTTAGCCTCCAAGGGGTCCACTACCGTCCTTTTGCGAAAATCTAGCTTGCTTTTTCCCATTGGTGTGTCTATAACCCCATGTTTTTGAGGCAAACTCCCCCAAACCAAAGCCAAATACTCTTTTCTCACCTTGCGGTCTGCAAAAGCCGAGAGTAGGTACTCATACATACTTTGAGTTTTTGCCACGAGCAAACACCCACTCGTGTCTTTGTCTAGCCTATGAACAATACCCGGGCGGCTAGGCTCGCCCACGCTGGCAATTTCTGGATAATGAAACACAATAGCTTGCGAAAGCGTATCTTCTTTTACTGCGGGTCCTGGATGGACTGTAAGCCCGGCAGGCTTGTCTATAATCAAAAGATCATTTGCGTCATACAAAATTTTTAAAGGCAAATCAACAGGAACAGTTGCGAGTCCTGAGTTGCGAGTTGCGAGTTGGGGGAAGGAGACTTCATCGCCAATATCAACTTTGATGCTAGGTTTAGATACCACTTTTCCATTTACCAAAACCTGTGACCCTTCAATGGCTTTTTGAATTTGCCCACGCGAAAGATCTGGTAGTTTTTCTGCCAAAAATTTATCCAGCCTGTTTGCATTATCTACTACAAAGCTATTCATAAAAACTAATCTGCCACATGTTATATTAAATTACTGATCCACTTTACGCGTCACCTCTTCTCATTCCCGTGCAAACGCCAAATTATGCAAAAAATCTTTACTTACTTATAAAATTCTACACTCGTAATTTCTAGTAAAGATTCCGGCTCTAGGAGGCCGGAATGACAAAAGAATATGGCGAATAATTCTTTTTAATTCTTACTATTCTTAGCAGACTCTTTCTTCTTCCATTCCTCAATCTTTTTATGATTGCCGCTTAATAAAACTTTTGGTACCACTCGATTTTTACCATCAATTATAATTTTTTCTGGACGAGTATAGTAAGGATATTCTACAAATTTATCCATTGTTTCTTTTTCTGTTTTGGATAATTCGCGAAAAGATTCTTCTTCTACCGAAGCCTTTTTACCAACCGCATCGGGCAAAAGCCTTGTCACCGCCTCTGTCACCACCATTGCTGGCACTTCGCCTCCGAATAATACAAAATCGCCAATAGAAATTTCCTCATCTGCAATGTATTTATTCACTCTTTCATCAATTCCTTCGTAACGACCACAAATAAAAATCAGCTGATCGTATTTAGAGAGCCTTCTGGCAGTTGCCTGATTAAAAGTTTTTCCCTTGGCAGAGAAAGCTATGATGCGAGTTTTCAGTGCTTTATTAGAATCTTGAGTTTTGAATTTGTTTCGGATTTCGGATTTCGGATTTCGGATTTTTCTCAAAGCCTCTACGGCTTTGAGGATCGGCTCCACCATCAAAACCATCCCCACACCACCACCAAACGGCCTGTCATCTACAGTTTTATGATTATCAGAAGTCCAATCTCGTAAATTGTGCACCCCTACAGAAATAATCTCTTTCTGAATTGCCCGAGAAACCAAAGCTTCGGAAAGAAAATTTTCAAAGAGTTTGGGAAAAATAGTAATGATGTCTATTCGCATATATAAAGAGTATACCAAAAAAGACAAACAAAATCCCGTCCAGGATTAGCGCCTGGACGGGATTTAAATTCAAAACTATATATCAAAGTCGTCGTCTGCTGGAGTACTCGCAGGTTGCTGAGTACTAGCTCCATGCATAGAAGATCCTGAGTCATGATGATTATTGTCACCAAAAGGCCTTCTCTGACCTCCATCTGGTTCAAAAATCTTCAAATTAACTCTGGCCTTATGCTTTGCGCCAACTACACGAAGTAGGGTGCGCAAGGCTTTGGCAGTATTACCACTGCGGCCTATGACTTTACCCATATCATCTGGGTGAGTGAAGAGAGTAATCAAAACTCCCATTTCATCTACCACACCTTCGGTGCGAACTTGGTCTGGGTAATCCACAAGGGCTTTTACCACAAACTCTACAAACTGTTGTCCGACATCTGTTGCTGTATTCATCTTTTCAAGCTTTCTAGGTTATTTTTTTAATAAACTTTAGCTTTCGACCTTTCTGGTAAGCTCTGGATAATTTTATTATACCAGCAAAATGCCAGATGTCAAAAAGCCTTTTTCTTTTCATGTTTATTTTGAGAAATTCTTCTCTACAGTGACAGTCACCTGGGCGATTGTATTTATACCTTGGGATAAAGTATAAACGCGAGGAGCATCACCAACCACAACCTGCTTATAGAAATCATAATGACCTCCAGCTGCGATATCCATATCCACCCCGTCACCAGACAAATGCATTACACCACTGGAATTATTTGTGGCCGAGATATTTGAGAATCCAACAGTACCAAAATACACCACCACATTTGCAGGACTTGCAGTCAAAGTCCCGCAAGCAATACCTCTAATAGTAATAGAATCATAAGCCACTACTGTACCGTTATCAGTCAAGTTGTATGTTTTCAAGATAGAATCATTAGGACGGATCAGTACAGCGTCAGTATATTGATGTGACTGACCTGGCTGCAAAACTGCACCATCAGCACTAAAAACTAAGTTGCGACCACCGTAAGGAGAAGTGTTATAAGAATTTATAACTACGTTAACATATGTATTTAGTCCTTCTGGGGCGCAAGCAGCGTAATCACCAGAAGTATTTGGCAGCTGGACAGCTACAGAGCCGGTACCTGTTTGAGCCGCACATTTACTATTTGACCCATGCACGCTTACGACTTCAGAGGCTAAGTCATTGCCAAACACAGCGGGCCTAAGCACTGCGGCATATGAACTAATCACGCCATTGCCAGGAGCATCTACTCGGAAAGACATACCACCGCGCCAGCTATTTGTACCAACATTACCCAAAGCAGCTTCTCTATTACCAACGCTTAAAGTAGAGGCTACGTTTGCAGTGGCAGAAGCTGACACACTTGTCTGTGTACCAGGACACAAATACAATTCATGACCTTGGAGTAAACCCTCGGCCGCAAAAGTGATACTGCCTTGAGGAGCTGTTGTGGTTCCGCAATTTCTGTCATCACGGTAAACCACAGCACCAGCACCTTGAACATAGTTACCATTTTCATCAATGATATTGAAAGTAACCCCAGTCCTATCGGACATATTACCAGCTGAAATAGTAAACCCTGGGTGAACTTCACCACCTCTTACCCAAATATTGTCTGGGAAATTATTATAATAGCCATTACCACCTTCTCTGGAAATAGAGCCTATAACAACTCTACCTAGACCAGAACTTATAGAAGGCACCAACACGACACTACCAGATCCACCACAAGTACTCACAGTTGAGTTTCCAGGAGTAATAGTTCCTGTTGGAGGAGTAGGTGTACAATTTTTATTTTCTCTGACAATTGTCACCGAGCCAAGCACATGAGAATCACTATAGAAGTCCACCAGGCTGATAGTGATACTACCAGTTGTTTGACCATTTGCGATCACAATATTTCCAGCCTCTACATTTTTAGTCCATGGCTGCCCAGGACCAAACTGCATAGGATAAGGTTCAAGCCCAACTGAATTACCCGTGACCACGATCTTGCCAAATCCAGAAGTGACACTAGCTGACACTTGGACCGGGGCACCTTGTGAAGTACCGTTATTGGTACAATAGGTAATAGTGTGAGAGCCTGCAGGAGACAAGCTACCCGAAGAAGGACCAGGAGCAGTTGGGGTAACGGTAATGGTTGTAGGAGCTAGAGGACAAAACTGTCCAGCCATCATAGAGAAACCTTGACCAGAAATACTGGCTGTTCCATAACCAGTCACAACTCCACCTGTACCAGAAACACTTACCACTGCGCTATTACTAGAAGTAAAAGACAGGGTATTGAAATCTTGAGGCATTGAAGAGTCAAAAGACATTTTGTCTCCAATAAACAACCCAGCATATTTTGCAACCACACTAGCAGCTGGACAAACTCCAGCATCACCACCGCTTAATGTGCCAAATACTTTGATTTCATTCCAAGCTACCCAAGAAGGCGAAGAAGTTGTATTGATTTTTACAAAACGAGTGCCATTGGCGACCACTGGAACATATTTCCATTGATCAATAGGCAATGATTCGTTCAAAACAGCCACAGTTCTCAAAGTAGAAACACTTGAGCCAGCTGAGATATCATGATAAGTCACACCAGCTGGAAGCTGGGCTGCATTTACACACAAACCAGTTACATTGTAAGAATTTCCCAAATCTAACTGAATATATTGGGTAGGAAAAGCTCCTGAATTCCAATATGTATCCACTCTACCATCCACAGCCAAACTAGGTGGATTTGTAGACAAAGATCTAGAAGCAGTAGCGCTCACGCCCAAAATACCAGTACTTGTACAAGAAGTAGTTACTGGTGGGGTAGTACCACTACAGCCTTGTGTGGTGAAAACAACAGAAGCACTTGCTAAAACTGTTGTGCTAACCCTCAAAGAGGTTTTATTTAAAAGAGAATATCCTGGCAAGAGGTAAAAATTCTCACCATCCATCGCATCAGAGATGCTCACTTTACCACCGCCAGTTGCCCTACCAACCACAATTCCCGAAGCAGAACCGCGGCGAACTTCATAACTCCCCACATCTGGTACAGCCCACGAAACTGATACTTGAGCAGTTTTCCCAGAACACACCTTCACAGGTGTTGGATCAACTTGTAAAATATAGCCTGCCGCATCAGCACTTTGCTTTTGCAAATTCGCCAAGCCAGTCAGAGCTGAAGACATAGGCACAGACATTACGACTGAACCCAAAACAATAGCAGCTACCAAACTAAACATTGGTCTGCCACTAGCCCAAGTACGAGCTTTTTCCAAAAAACTGCTCCCTGAGGGGGTACTTTGTCCACCACCAGAGAAGGAAGATGGTTGTTGGAACATAATTTCTCCTTTTATTTTTGTTTTTTTGACCAAAACAAACTTTTTATACAAAAAAGTCTCTTTTTAAGCCAATTTTAATTGTTTTTTTAAATTTTGGTTTCTTGGGTCTGCGAAAAATTTTGTTTCGCAAAACTCTATGAAAACTTAACTTAATCTAATTATAGCTCAAAATAAGAAAAAAATCAAGTCCCTACTTGATTTATGTCTTATATAAGCCAATTTGCTATTTAAATGCTATAAAAATAATAAAAAACTATTTGGCATACTGAGCCGCTTGATCCAATTTAATAGACAAAACCCTAGAAACTCCATCATCTCCCATGGTCACGCCATAAAGCACATCTGCCTTTGCCATAGTCTCACGATTATGAGTAACGGTCACAAACTGGGTGCGATGCGAAAGAGAAGAAAGTATTTGTCCAAATCTTACAGTGTTGGCTTCATCAAGAGCTGCGTCAGCTTCGTCCAAGACCACTATTGGAGCCGGAAAACAAGCGATCATGGCACAAAGCAGGGCAATGGCCGACAAAGCCCTCTCTCCGCCAGACAGAGCCTGCACAGAAACCAACTTTTTCCCTGGCGGGGTAGCCTTGATATCTATACCGGTCACCGCACGCTTGGTTTTGACCTGATTTTCACTTTCATCATCGCTAACCACAGGAGACTCTTCAAGCAAGACTAATTTAGCACTTCCACCACCAAACAATAATTTAAAATACTCTTGAAATTTTTCATCTACAGAAGTAAAGCTTGCGTGGAAAGTTTCTCTAATGCGCGAGTCTAATTCGCTGACCACTTGTAGTAAATCTTCTCGGCTCTTTTTTAGATCCTCTGTCTGAAACTTTAGTTCACTATAATCACGTTCTGACTCTTCGTATTCTTTGATAGTCAAATCATCAACCTCTCCGATAGAAGACATTTGCATAGAGAGTTTAAGGATCTGCTTTCTTATCATCTCTGATTGCTGCTCATCTTGAATACTTGAAGTGGCACCACTGGAATTAATTTCTACAATGGTCGCCCCGTCAACTTCAGAAGATAATTCATTTTGTAATTCTGAAAATAAAGTATCGAGCCTGGCTTCCTCCACCAAAAGCTTGGTAGAAAACTCTTTGACAGTGTCTAGGGATTTTTGTGCATCAACCATAGAAGATTCGATGCTCCGCAAACTATTACGGAAGCTTTTGGCCAATTCAGAGTGCTCAGAAAATGCTTGTTCTAGAATTTTTTTCCTAGACTCAATTTCTGCCATTTGCAAATCAGCTTTACCTAGCTCTTCTTGCCAAGTATTAGCGGAAGACCCAGCAGCATCTAGTGTGTTAATATTCTGCAGCCTTAAAAGTTTTTCTTGAATCTTTTTTTGTTCTTCGGCTTGCCATGCTTTTTTTCCTTCTACGGCAACTATCTCAGCTCTTATTTGCAAAAGATTGGTCTCTAAAACGTTTTTTCTGTCTAAGATTTTTAAATTTTGCTCTTGAGCTTGCGTATGAGCTTCCTCAAAGAAAAATCCCCGAATTCTGTCATAAAAACCCTGGAACCCAGAAAAAAGATCCTCCCAATATTTTTTTAAAACAGATAAATCCTGAGCAGTTTCTATTTTTCTACCCAAATCCAAAACAAGCGACCTAAAAGATTCCAATCCTTCGCGTGCCACAGAAATACTAGAAAAATCTGGACTTTTATGAGAATTTTCCAGCGCACTTAAAACACTCATGAGCTCAGTCTTCAAAGAAATTTCTTTTTCTGATAAATTCAAAAGCTGTTCTTCACTCTTCTGAATTAAAGCGGCAATTTCTTCTGCTTGCTCCCCAAGCTCTCTTGTCTGACTTACGCCAGTAGTATCCCCAGCACTTAGTTCCAGTTTCACCTTAGCAACTGTTTGCCTGTCTAGACAGGTAGCCCGTTCTTGACTCAGTAAATTTTCTTGACGCCTTAACTCATCCCACTTTTTATCAAAAGTTTCTTCTTCTTTTAGAAGATTTTCTCTTTCAAATTGTAACTTTTTCAAAACTTCTAATTTTGCTGTTTCTTCCAGGCGAATATTCTCTGCACGTTTTTTTAGGTTGGATATTTCAAAAATAATTTTATTTTTTCTCCAGACAAACCAATCCTTTTGCAAACTACGCAAATTGTTTTGGATTTCACCTCTTTGCTTGTATTTGTCTACTTGGCGTTGCAAAAGCTTCACCCTCGGTTCCATTTCTTTTAGCCTGTCTTCTGCGCGTTGCAAATTGCTAGAGGTTTGCTCCAGCCTACGTAAAGTCTTTTCTTTTCTCAAATGATAAATTCTCACGCCGCTAGCTTCATCCAAAAGAAGTTTTAATTCCTGTGGGCCACCTGCCACCAGCTGATCTACAGTACCTTGACTCACTACAGCAGCCCTACTAGTGCCTATTCCGCTCTGCAAAACTAATTCGGCCACGTCTTGTAGTTTCACTTGCGC
>CAZGEB010000001.1:20078-66596 GCA_964524915.1 uncultured Candidatus Saccharibacteria bacterium | reverse complement strand
TAGTTAGGAGTTATACCTCTTTGCTCTTGAATAATTTCTTGGAGTTTACTTTTCGGGTCCATATACTGGCCACCCTCTATAATACTTGGTAGCTCCACCAAAACATGCTTTGCGACAAAACCCGCTGCTGCCTCATAACCCAGGTCCAAATAAATAGCGCCAATAAAAGCTTCTATAGCATTTGCCAAAATCACTTGCCTTGCTCTGCCAGTATCTTTGGCTTCGCCGCGAGACATTTTCAAAAAATTTTCTAAGCCTAAGCGGCTAGCGATATCTGAAAGTCTGCGGTAATTTACCAAAGCACTACGAAAACTAGTTAGCTCGCCTTCTGGATGATCGTAATTACGATACAAATGATCAGTAGCAATGAGTTCCAAGACCGCATCGCCCAAAAACTCCAAGCGCTCATTGTGCGGCAAAGGAAACCCTCGGTGTTCATTTAAATAAGACCTGTGAGTAAAAGCGGTAATGTACAGGTCCTCATCTTTTGGCGTAGCGCCAATAAGTTCCGAGAGAACAGCCAAGTCTATATTTGAAGTACTCATGCTTTTGAAATTTCAAAGCTCAAAGCCCAAATTTCAAATCAAGAAAAAATATCCAAATTCAAATTTCTACATTTGAATTTTGGCTTTGATTTGATATTTGCAATTTGACATTTGAATTTTAATATTAAATGGTGGGTGGTAGAGGAATCGAACCTCTGGCCCTCTCTACGTCAAAGAGATGCTCTACCCCTGAGCTAACCACCCCAAAAATATTAGAAAAACGCCCACCAAACAACCTAAGACTATGGTATCACAAATTCCCACCAAAAATCCAGTGCTCAAAATAAAAAAATAAGCACCCTTGTTTTTCTCAAGGGTGCTTATGATTTCAGCAATTTAAGCTGCTGTTTTTACAAATTCTACCTTTTTAGAGTCAGGAACTACTTCCGCAACCATCGCATCAAACTCATCTTTTTCTATGGTTTCTTTTTCTACTAATTGTTTGGCTAATTTATCCAAATAAGCCCTGTGAGTTTGTAAAACTTCCACTGCCCTCTCTAATTGTTTTTTGATAATACTAGATACGGCTTCGTCAATTTTCTGTGCCGTGGCTTCGCTGTAATCTTTTCCTCCAGAAAACTCTCTGCCCAAAAATACAGCCTCTTGATCATCTTTGAAGGATATAGGACCTAATTCATCACTCATGCCGTACATGGTCACCAATTTCCTAGCTAAACTAGTAGCGGATTTTAAGTCACTTGAAGCACCCGTAGTAATTTCAGAAAAAACTACTTTTTCTGCGGCAAAACCGCCAAGCATAGAAGCAATATCATCCAAAAAGCTTTGGCGAGTATGCATATGACGATCCTCTGAAGGAACCTTCATAGTGTAACCCGCGGCTCTACCACGAGAAAGAATGGTAACCTTGTGAATCGGCGTGGCCTCTGGGAGCACTGCTCCAACCAGGGCGTGACCACCTTCATGGTAAGCGGTAATATTCTTTTCTTTGTCGGACAAAAGATGGCTTTTTCTTTCTGGGCCCACAACAATCTTTTCTACAGCTTCTCTTACTTCATCATTGGTAATTTCTTTTTTGTCATACCTAGCAGTCAAAAGCGCTGCCTCGTTTAATAGGTTGGCTAAATCTGCTCCAGAAAAACCGGGGGTGCGTTCTGCGATTTGTCTTAAATTTACGCCTTCCGCAAAAGGCTTTCCTGTGGCATGTACTGCCAAAATAGCCTCTCTATCCTTGATGTCTGGCAAGTCAATTACAACTTGCCTATCAAACCTGCCTGGTCGAAGCAAGGCTGGATCTAAAACATCTGGCCTATTGGTTGCTGCCAAAACTATCACATTAGTCTCTGTTTCAAAGCCGTCCATTTCTACCAAAATTTGGTTTAGAGTTTGCTCTCTTTCATCGTGACCCCCGCCAAGTCCTGTACCACGCTGTCTCCCCACCGCATCGATTTCATCAATAAAAATTATACAGGGTGAATTTTTCTTCGCCTTACGGAAAAGATCTCGTACGCGACTAGCGCCCACACCTACAAACATTTCTACAAACTCACTGCCAGACAAATGGAAAAATGGCACATTTGCCTCTCCTGCTACAGCTCTGGCAAGCAAAGTTTTTCCCACACCAGGACTACCAAGCAAGAGCACGCCACGGGGCACCTTGGCGCCCAAGGCCAAAAACTTTTGTGGATGACGCAAAAATTCTACTACTTCTACCAACTCTTCTTTTGCTTCTTTACAGCCAGCCACTTCTGCAAAAGTAACTTTTTTCTGCTTATCATCTGTGATCCTGGCGCTAGTTTGCCCAAAAGTCAGCGCGCGATTATTACTTCCCTGTACCTGTCTCATTAAAATATACAAAAACAACATGATCAACAAGAAAGGCAATACTATCGGCAAGGCACTAGAAACAAACCCGCCAAAGGTACTAGTAGATTTGTATTCTAAATTTAAATTTTTAATCTTTTCCTGATCTACACCACTGTCTTTCAAAAAAGACACAAACTCAGTGCTGCTTCCTAGCTCAGCAGAAAAAACCCCGCCGTTGTCTTTTAGGGTTGTTTGAATCTTACCATTATTAATAACTGCCTTTTCTACTTTACTATCCGATACCTGGCGGACAATATCTGAAACAGGCACCACTTTCACTTCCATATCTTTTTTGGTAAAAGCGCTTATGAGGCCACTAATAACCAAAAAACCAACCAAAACAAATAAAATATTTTTTATAATTTTTCCCATAATAAACCCCTAACTGTGATCACTAATTTATACCACCGCTTCGGTAACCAAAATAAATAATGGTGGGCGTGGAGAGACTCGTCCGCCAAAGGCGGATCCGCCTTTGGCGGAACCTCTCACGAGATTTCTCCATCCCGCCATAGGCGGGACGTGTATTTCATTTTGGTGCCCAAGAGAGGACTCGAACCTCCACGAGATTTCTCTCACCAGCTCCTAAGGCTGGCGTGTATACCAATTTCACCACTTGGGCAAAACACCCAAAAATAATACTAATTACCGCCAAAAATAAGCAGTAATTAGTATTATAACAACTTTAAATGAGTTTGCCTAGCCACTAAAAACCGAACCAGAGGTCAAAAGATTGTAAACGATTGTAACTATAGTATAAGCAAGAGCTGCGCCAACTAGCCCAATAATAGCTCTAGTGATAATCGCCTTACCTTGCTTGGCACGTCCTTCATTACCCTCTGCTGTAGTGTACATAACACTACCGATAACTATAAAGAGTACCGCCAAAGCTCCAGCCAAAGTCAGCAAAATTCTCATAATATTGCGAATCAAAGTGCCAATACTGTCACTTGCCACAATACTACCACTAGAACCCTTTACCACCTCTGGAGGAAAACATAATCCGTTTTTTTCTTGATAACCCTCACCCAAGAAACCACAAAGACCAGTATTCTTCGGATTACCATTACCTGCCCCAGGAGCAACAGCGTCAAGACACTTTTCAGTCACAAAATCAAAATCTTTACAATCACCTAATGGTGTTGGCTTATCACCAGAACCACCACCATTTTGGGACCCTGCAGGGCTCAAGTCAACAGAAACTGTCCTACCAAGCTCAGCCCATGTTTGAGGACCAACAACCCCATCCACTTTCAATTTCTTTCCATTTTGAAACACCCGCACCCAGTAAAACATTTCATTGTCAAATTTACCAGCTGTAAACTGTGGGCCGTCTGGTTTTTCTTCAGTAAAAAAATTTGGAACCTTACTAAAAAGATATTGCGCACAAGAAACCAAACCTGTTTTGTTTGATCCAGTACTTATTGTTGGAAAATTTTTGTCTTTATCAGCCGCTCTAAAAGCCCTTACAGGGTCGCATGGATCACCGGTGGTTCCGCCCGCTGCTGTAGTTTTTGGATCAACAGTTGTAGTGGGAGGAGGTGGGACAATTCTTGGTCTAGTAGCGCCAATCTGTATATTGACTGGACCCAAAGAATCAATCAATAAACCCTCATTATCAATGAAAATAGCTGAATAAGAAAAACTACCAGCCGCAGCAGAAGACAAAGTTCCGGTAGCAAACCCAGTGGAGTCTGTTACTCCATCAGGGGTCAAACACTTATAATCAGAAACCACTATATCTATACAAAAATCAGCATTCTTCCTGCCGCCCACAATTGTATACCAAATTTTATCCCCGACAGCATATTGAGTCTTATCAAAGTCAAATGTTCCACTTGCTGCAAAAACTAGAGGTGAAGAAAATACTCCAACAAGTAAAACAACAAAAACCGATAGAAATATTTTTTTAATATTCATATTTGAAATCTAAAAACCTACTGGCTTAATGCACTATTGATTACGTAAACAATTGTATAAGAAAGCATAACCAGAGCAATTCCAAGTACAGCGTAAGTCAAAGTCTGTTTGCCCTTCTTGGCCTTGTCTGGATCTCCTGCTGAAGTGATATAGAAGAACCCACCAATGATCAAGAAAAGGATAGCGATAGTTAAAACTAAACCGAGTAAAATATCAATAATATTTCCTATCAGCTCTCCGACACTTTTAGCTCCTGTAATTTTTCCACCAGTATCAAATCTGTCGCTAATTTTTCCAAGCCCCTCACCTATAAGCCCGCCTGGGCTAGAGCTGCCGCCATCGTTATTCGTACCACCACCATTTCCAGTACCACCAGTTGCCGGGTCTTCACATTCTTCTATAAGAGGATTACAGTCTTCGCCGCTGGAGCCAGCAGCACCACTGCCAATTACAGAAATTGGAAAAACATTTGATTTTAAATTTCCGACTTGCACAACTACATTTACACTACCCCCCTTAAAATCAGTTGGGATAGGAACAACTAAATAATTTTCAGTACTATCAGAAGATAATATTTGCAAAGGCGTACCATTAAAAAGAGCTTTGGTCTCGTAGCCAGTCTGGGTTATTCCTCCCCCTACGATTTTCAGCACCTCACCCGCCTTGGCCGTGCGATGGTCGCAAATCGACAAGTCTGTTTTCTGGCAAACAAATATATCAGAGATGTCTGGTTTTTTTAAGACAGTGTCCGCAAAAACACTCTGGGCTGTAAAGAAAAAAGATGCGGCAAAAAAAATCGAGGTGGCAACCAAAAAAAATCTGCTTATTTTTTGTTCTTGTTTCATATTTTTCTAAAAATATTCCTACCAAGAAAGACAAAATTTGCCTACCTTGGTAGAAGCCGGAAAAAACAAGCGCGCGCACTTCCGGCTCCCAAAAAAACTACTGGAAGTCTTCGAAGAAACTTGAGACTACGTTGGCGATTACGTAAGCCAACATGATTACGATCAAACCAATAACAGCGTTGATAACTGTTTGCTTGCCTTTCTTGGCTTGGTCTCCATTACCAGCTGAGGTGATATAGAAGAATCCGCCAATGATCAAGAACAAGATATCAATTGCCAAAGTTACTGCCAAGATGTAGTTAATAATTTTGATGATAAAATTATTCAAATTGGATTCAGTTGTACAGTTGATACCTGTAGGGCAAGTAGGACGAGGAAGAGCCATTGCCAAAGCTGCAGGAGTCCACAAAAGAGCAGATACCCCAACCACTTTTGCTGCTTGTTTCCAATTTATATTTTTCAAACTTTGTTTCAAAACTTTTTTCACCCCCTTTCATATTTTTTATTTTGATATTTTCAAAATAAAATTATTTTTTCTATCTATTTTTATTATAACACAAGATTTTTTAAATCAAGTCAATAAGCTCGTCACTACTCGTACAATCACAAAAGCCAAAACAATCACCACAAGCCCCAAAACAGCCCACTGCATCATACCCCTAGCAGACTTGGCTTGAGTTTCACTACCAGCTGCAGTCAAATAACGAATACCGCCCAAGAAAATAAACAGCACAGCCAAGCTCCCAGCCAAACCAAAAGCCAGATTTATTATGCGATTAATGGTGCCGCCCACAGTACCGCACTGGGCAGCCAAAGCTTCAGGCACTTCACCGCCAACCAATTCAAATTGTTTTTTTAATCTATCACATCCTTGACCTAAATTGCCAATACCAGAAACATTATCCGGCCTACCGTCGTTTGTATTACTATTTGCAGGGTTTACTGGTGGCGTGTCTGAATTTGCTGGGTTTTGATCTGGAGTAGGTTTTGGTGTGGGGGTTGGAGTAGGTTTTGGAGTAACTGGACCAGCATCAACGGGTGGCTTTGGATCTATTGGCTTCACTGATTGATCAACATCAAACCATGCAGATGAAGAATATCTAAAAGTTGATTCGCCTTCCAAAATCACACTAGCGACCAACTGCACACTACCACCAGGTTGGACAAAACTCTTTGAGTCAAAATCATAGAAACCAGACACCCCCTGCTCGTAACGATACTCAGTAGTTACAGGACCCTTAAAAAACTGATTGGAACTGTCGGGTGGTATTTGTTTAAAAAATTTCTTTGCTCCATCAACAAATTCTTGCTGAATCGCCACATTTAATATCTTTGCGGTTGAACAACTAATTTCTGGTATCAACTTAACAGAAAGCAAAACACTTTTATCATAAGCGGCATGAGATTTATTAATAGATTTCTTGGTGGCCGGATCCAAGATATCAAAAATTATCTGTACCTTACAATTTGCAGCCGCAACAGAAAAAGTATTTATAAAAAATAAACTAAAAACAAAAAACACCAATCCAAACCAACTAAAAAATTTTTTCATATTTTATCGCTAACTCAAAATTAGTAAAATAAACACCGTAGAATGAAGACAGGTGGAACAAATTCACCGCAAAGCCAGCACGTCCAGGTCTTTTGTGTCATAGAAATAACCCAATTCTTTTCCTAAAACGGATATTACGGTGGTTAAATTTTTACCGGGACATTCCGTAGAAAAGCTGGGGTCTGAAGCTGCGCCGTTGATATCGCTATGTTTCGCCAAATTTGGAATATTTCTCTCAGCCTTTTGCATATAAGTACTTTTAGAAAAATCGATGGTGTATTGTTTTTGTATAAAAAGTAAAAGCTTCTTTAAAGAAACCTGGGCCGCCGCGCTAACTTTCTGTTCATTAAAATTACCCATTAAGGCTATACCAATACTGCCATCGTTTACTTTATGAAAATGAGACCCTTTAACAGCTGGTCCACCATACCTGCCTTGAAATATCGTTCCACTGCTGGAGATAACAAAATGATAACCCACGTCTGCAAATTGTGTTTTGGTATTATTAAGTTGATAATTTTCAATTTGTTTCATCACTGCCTGCGCAGTGGTTCCTCCCCCCTCATAAATATCTGCCGTGTGATGAATAACTACATTGGTAATTGGTGTATTAGCTTCCAACACCCTGTCCACTCTAGGCTTAGCTTCTGCCCCCCACTGATCCCTCATGACAACATTTAGCCCAGAATTGGACATCTGCTGCGCAAAAGATGTTTGAAAAGCATCTAGCTGTTGCATATTTAAAGCAACAACCTGGTTCGCTGTGTCTTTTGTAGGGACCTGCCCCGAACTAGAAGAGCTATCAGCAGTAGAAGCACCCAAACCGCCAGAGGACGAAGACGGACGGCTCTCCGTGGCGCCCTGGCTTTGCTGTGGTATTGTACTTGGATTCAAAGGCTTTACTGTACCATTGTACTTAATAAGACTAAACACAGTTTGTACAGTTAAAACAGAAAGTAGGACAATAGCCAGACCCACCATAGCATAAGTAATAGACTTCTTTCCCTGCTTCAGTCTGTCTGGCGAACCCCCACTAGTAACCATCAAAAAACCTCCATACACCACCCCACCCACAGCTATCACACCAGAAATAGCAAACATGTAATCCAAAATTCTTTTGGCGGTACTAAAAAGATCGGCCACTGTACAGCCGTCCTCTATTTTTGCAGGGTCATTACCACACTGAACAATTGGATCTATAGCAGCCGAGCTTGCGTGTACAAAAAAGAAAAAAACTGCACCCATCAAGAGAGCCATTAAAATAAAACTGCGAATATATAAAAAGTTTTGGTTTGAATTTTTTTTCATTATTTTAATTCTTTTTTTGTAATAAACTTTGTGCCTGGCGGAGGGCTTGAGCAACAGCAGCGTCTGGCGTGAATCCTTTAAAAATAACCGCGTCTATAGCACCTGAAAACACTTTGTCTATATCTTCTGAGTGTGGTCTGAAAAAAGACTTAGCTGAAGCTACAGCGTGTGCGAAGGTACCAATTTCTGGATCACTAGTTTGGGCTTCGAGCAAATCTTTTCTACTAGAAGGCTGTTTGGCTACTGCTAAATATTTACTTAAGTTGTCCTTGGTAGTCGCAAATTGCAAAAATCTCCAGGCCATTTCTGAATTCTTACTTTGTTTACTGACTACTTGGCCCCAATAATTAGCAAAATTTACAGCTGGGGCAGTAGTAGACTCTTGGGGGGTCAAAGCTACACCAAAAGACAAGCTAGGGTTTTTTTTCTTTACGGTGTCTTTCATGTAAGAGTAATTGAGCATCATCGCTGCACGGCCATTGGCAAATGCGTCTATCGAATAATCACTCTGGGCATTCCAATTATAATTTTGGCTATCGGCCCTAGCAAAAGAAGTGTAAAAACGCAAAGCCTCCACCATAGGCACCAAACTTTTACCATTTTTTTGTATACTATTGCCGAAAATTGCCTGCGAGCCATCGGCCTTAAAACCTTGGCCGCCAGTTTGTGTTGCTAATAAATACAAAATATCTTCTGCCCGGTTTACACCACCACCAGAGGAAAAACTAGAGTGCCCCAAAGCCGCACCACTTCTAGAAAAATAACCGACATCATTTTGGCGAGTAATTTTCCGCACAGCAGTTTGAAATTCTCCCCAAGTAGCAGGTGGTGTATAGACCCCAGCATCTGCCAAAATAGCTTTATTATAGTACAAAGCCAAAGCGTCTACTGAAAAAGCAGTGCCATAAATACTGGTGCCTCTAGTAAAATCATCACTCACTACATTTACAAAAGCATCTCTAAAATCTACAAATTTCCACAAGCTTTCTGGAGCAGGGGCAACCTTGTCTAAATATTCAGGCAGCCAAGCATTGTTGATAGCGAAAATATCCGGACCACTACCAGCAGCCAAAGAATCCAAAAGTTTACTTTCGTATCCGGCCACATCTTTATCTACCACAGTTACCCTGACCCCACGATTAGCGTTTTCAAAATCTTGAATAATAGGATCCAGGGCTTGCCTGGAAGCAAAAGGTTGCCAGATCACAAGTTCTATATCTTGCTTGGTTTTTTTACCATTATTGCAACCAACCGCAAGCAACACAATGCACAGAGGAACAATAAAAAGTTTAGTTTTTGAAAAGAGTTTCATTACTCTAATTATACCACCAAATCAAAGCCGGAAGATAAAAGTTGACGCGAATAGATATTTATAAACCCGCGGAAATATTTTTCAAAAAGTTTGCAAAGTCACTAGATAGATCAGAATGCTTCAGACCAAACTCGACCACAGTTTTCAAGTACTCCAATTTATTACCCGTATCGTGATATTTAGCCTGCTTGAGCTCCAAAGCAAATACTTCTTTTTGTTGTTCTAGGAGAATATTAATACCCTCATTATAATAAAGCTCTTTTTGGCTACCGGCTTCTTTGCGCCTCCGCATAGCTTCCTCAATTGCTGGCACCATATCCGGCCCAAACAAAAATCCGGAAACAATAGCATAATCAGAATTAATTGGGGTTCTTCCTGGTTTTTCTATAGTTTTTTCTACTTGTAAAATACCAGGCTCTTTTTCTGTGCCCAAAGCATAACCATAGCGTTCATAAGAAGCAGGATCACTTGCCCGAATACTTCCCAAAATAGCACTGCCGCCAAATTTTTCATAAGCAGAAACTAATTGCTGCGCCCTGGTTGGACTGGCATCTATAAAATCATCTCCCCACAAATACAAAAAAGGGTCGTCACCAATAAAGCTTCTAGCATTCCAAATAGGAACCCCATTACCATAAGGACCCTTTTGACGAATATAATGAAAATTTGCCATCTCAGCAATCCTACGAACTTCTTCTATTTGTTCCAGCTTGCCACTATTTTCTAAATGCTTTTCTAGTTCATAAGGATAATCAAAATGGTCTTCTATGCTACGTTTATGCCAGCCTGTAATAATTGCAATGTCTTCAATACCAGCAGAAATAGCATCCTCAACCGCATATTGAATAATAGGCTTATCCACAACTGGCAACATCTCCTTCGGCATAGCCTTGGTTGCGGGTAAAAATCTCGTCCCAAAACCAGCGGCAGCTATGACTGCTTTTGTAACTTTTTTCATAAAAATGCATTAATTATGGCTATTCGGTCAAAGAGCGATATTGAATAGCTTCTGTGACGTGCTCAGCCAAAATGTTTTCTTGTTCAGCCAAATCCGCAATGGTTCTGGCCACTTTTAAAATCCGGTGAATACCCCTCCCTGACAAATGATACTTCACTGCAGCCATTTTAAGCAAGTTTTCTCCTTCACTCTCCAATTTACAGAATTTCTTGATTTCCGCAGAAGACAGCTCACTATTTGTCCTAGCCCCACCCAGTCTAGCCATTTGCACCTGCCTGGCTTTTTCTACGCGAGACCGCACCACAGCAGAAGGCTCGTTGCCTGTGGTGTCAGAAAACTTTTCATAAGACAGGCGAGGCACATCCACATGCAAATCAATACGATCCAAAAGTGGCCCAGATATGCGCTTTTGGTATTTAGCCACAGCCCCAGGAGCACAAATACACCTCTTCTGGCTATCACCAAAATATCCACACGGGCAAGGGTTTCTAGCGGCTACCAAAATAAACTTTGCAGGAAAAGTAAAAGTTGATCTTGCCCGAGAAACAGTGACTACGCCATCTTCCAAAGGCTGTCTTAAAGCTTCTAGGACACTTCTAGAAAATTCTGGAAATTCATCCAAAAACAAAATTCCTCTGTGCGCCAAAGTAACCTCTCCAGGTTTTGGAATAGTTCCACCACCGACAATAGCTACGCTAGAAGTAGTATGATGAGGACTCCTCACTGGACGCTGTTTAATCACCCCACCGCCAAGAAGCATTCCCGCGATACTATAAATTTTTGTTAGCTCCAAGCACTCAGGCAAAGCCAGGGCGGGCAGTATACCCGACATAGATCTAGCAAGCAGTGTCTTGCCACTTCCAGGAGCACCGCTCATTAGAACATTGTGGCCACCACTACATGCAATCTCCAAAGCTCTCTTTGCAGAGCTATGGCCTGCAATATCCAAAAAATCGACTACAGCTTCAGTGTTCACAAAAAAATCAGAGAGATCCTCACTTACAAAAGGGCTGATTTTATTAATCCCAAGAAGATGACTTAGTAAACTCTTGAAATCATCAACACCAAAAACATCCAAGCCTCCCACAAGCGCCGCTTCTTTCATATTCTCTTTGGGCACGTAAAGTTCTTTGATGCCTTTTTGCTGAGCCAAAATCGCCACTGCGAGCACTCCTGGAACAGGACGCAGATGCCCATCCAAAGACAGCTCGCCCAAAAACAATTTTTCTTTCGGATCAAAACTCACTTGCTCACTGGCCAAAAGAATCGCTAAAGCAATAGGCAAATCAAAATGTGTGCCAGTTTTTTGCAAATCAGCTGGGGCTAAATTTACCGCCACCCTTGCCACAGGAAAGCTACATTCAGACTGACGGAGTGCTGACTTAACTCTCTCACGGCTTTCTTGGACTGCTGTATCCGGCAAACCAACAATTATAGTTGAGGGGAGACCAGAAGAGACATCTGCTTCCACCTCTACAACAGCAGCGTCTAAACCAATAATGCTTGCGGTAATGATTTTAGCAATCATACAATATTAAAATTTCCAAAAAGAAATAAAATATCTAACCACGCAAATAGATATAAAATGCCACAATATTAAACAAAAAACATTATAATCCCACCACCGACCAACTTCTACATTCAAGCAAACATAATCCCAGCCAACCTTCTCCTAACCCACTCAGGATACTAGAGAAGCCTAGACAATATAGTAATAAATATTTTTGCCTAATTTATTTAATACAAACCCATAAATACGTTCAGTTTAATCACTACCTGTCTTGCTTGTATAATACCACCAAATAATTACCCCTACCAAAATAAACGCATCTGCCACATTCCAAAAGCCCATAAAAACTTGAAACGGGTCACGCACAAAACCCAAAACCATCCTTTCACCGATATTACTCAAAGCACCAGACAAGACCAGGAGCATACCCAGCCTCACTTCTAATCTAGATTTTTGCCAATTTTTAAAGACTAAATAAAGCAAGCCCAACAGAGCAAGCAACAAAACAGGCCACAACAGAAAAGAAAAAAGCGGCAAGCTAAAAGCAAAGCCGCTATTTTGATAATGAGAAAAACAAATCAGGCTACACGGAGAAACTTCTAGTCGAAAAATCCAAGATTTAAAAACCTGATCCAAAACAATCAACCCTAAAACTATAGTAACGGGCCGAAAAATTAAACTAAATCTTCGCATGATCGTCAACCAAAGTATCAGCCTCGGGCACCACCTCGAGCCTTTCTTTAGGAATGGGCTGTCCATCATCCGTGAAGCCGTATTTACCAGCGGCAATTTTATCCAAAGCCTTCAAAACCCTAAATTCATGCATGTGCAATTCAGCCAAAACCGCCTTAGACACCGCGTCGGTTTCTTCTTCCAATATTTCCTCATCCATATCCTCGTCACCGTTGCTACTCAGCTCAGTGTGGGGCTTAATTTTGGCAATATTTTCTCTAATTTTTGCGAGTAAGGCCAAAAGCTGCTCTTTTCTAGCTTGAATAAAATCTTCATCCAACATCATAAAATATTTTCCTTTTTAAAATATAATTATACCACCCAGGGCCAAGAAGGCAAATAACTGGTTTTTTGCAAACAAAAAAGGCCTTAAGCTGTGGCCCTCGTAAATAAAGTGACCTGCTTAAGACCTTAGCCTCGAAGCACTGGCAACTCTACGCGAAGGCATGAAAGTTTAAAATTAATTAAACTCTCGTGCCTACGCATAGAATAACACTATCGCCCCAAGGTCGCCCCACTCCTAATAGGAATGAGTTAGCGTCTGGTATCCCAAACCTTACTACCAAACCACCCTACAGACTTCCCTTACGGTGGAATATCCACCTGACCGAACTTTTGGCTTTGTTTTTGTTTTTGCCTTTTTAAATTTTTTTTAAATTTTTGTTTTGGTTTTCAAGGCAGCTCAAGGTGGGATGAGCTATGACGAGAAGTCTAAGGAAATCCACACCCATAAAAATATTTGTAATAGGTGCAGATCTCCAAGGTGAGAAGTAAAGTTTGAAACTATTCAGTTGTAAAAGTGCAGAGCGAATCAACTGATGTATTAAGCATAAAAGATAAAAAGTGTTGTGTCAAGAGTTTTAATCAACAAAACATTTTATATCAATTAATTCAAGTAGTTTATAAATGAATAAAAAATATTTTGAATATTTTTTTAATAAATATTCTTTCTTTCATTTTTTAAAGTTGTGGATAACTGCCACTTTAGACTCAAACCAAGACTTTAACTGGACTATAAATTGCTCCAGGTGACTGTTTTTACCACCAACCGCGTAAACTTTTTGTAAAGAATCAAAATTTATATTGGACAACATCCGTAGATGTAAACGCTTCCACCGAAGTTTAGACGCCACCAAATCGCCAATCTTCATATATTTGGCCAACTGTAAATCATAAGGATGGGTAATATCTGGGGCAGTATCACATTCCACATAAAAAATCGCGCTCGCCGACAAAGAAACTGGGCTTGCAGCCAAAAGTTCTGGGGTAGCAATCAAAACACTTTCTTTACGCAAACCAAAGTTTTTCATGATTTTCCCCAAACCACCAGAATACCTGTGCATAAACACCGTTGCTTTTTGTCGCAAAGCCAAACCATTGGATTCGTAATACTCTCTAGCAGCAGCGCTACTGCCAAAAACCAAAATTGCTGGTAAATTGGCCAAAATTAAATCAACAGGGACCACTTGGGCGACTTTTTCAAACACAACCTCATGTTTCACACTCTCTAAATCCCGCTCTTCTACTACAAAATCCTCCCACCCCAACCGATTCAGTAAATAATTTACCAATTCTGCATCACTGTTTCTAACCAAAGACAAAACCTCCCTCTCCCGCAGCGGTTGTAAAAATTCCGTGGAAATATTAAGAGGACGAGAACACAGCTTGTACCTTATATCTGATATTTCTACCCAATTCGCAACCCCTGTCTTTGGTGAAAAAAATTCTTTTAATAATTTGGCACTAGCAAGCAATTTTTTATCATTAGCTAATAAACTTTGAGATAAAATAGCGTCAGCTAAATGGCCAGCTGATTCACCCAGCCTAGCTTGATAATAATCACCGAATGATTCTACGGAAAAAAGACCTCCCATCCAGCCTTGTTTACGAACCACTGTAGCCAAAATACCAAAAAAAGTATCTACTTTGGCGATATACGCATCCAACAAGGAAGGATTTGACTCTAAATTATTTTTTATCAAGCGAATCAACGAATGCCAGCTCAAAGACCGCTCCTGAAAAGCAGACAAAAACTGTTCCTGCTTGTCCACATCAGCAATTGCCCACACCCTATCTGCATACTGACCACCCATCAAAGACTCAACAGCAGTACCAGGTGACATTCCAACCATAGCAGACACTTTGTTTTCCTCTGGGATAAAATCCCTGGAAAACCAAGACATCGCCCCTTGCCCAGAAAAAGTTAAATTTAATTCGATAGGAGACACTGTTTGCCAATTGGTGTGAAACCACACCAAAATCTTTAAAAGAACCAGCTTTTCATTATAATCTAAAGATTTGTTACCCAAACGAGCGTTTAAAAGATCTAGAGAAAAGTTTTCATCGGCCGCTGGAACATATTCAAGACCACCATCACGCCATTTATTCAACAGCCAATCTCTATTGTGGCTGATAACTAAGCTTTTGGCCTGATGAGTGGCCAGCTCCATAACCAAATCTTCCATTAAATGGCTGCTTGACTGCGTCAATGTGTCTACTGGAGCGGGCATGGACTCAAAAGGCAAAGACAATAAATCATTCCAAACAAAATCGCCACTTAATTGGTAAAACTTATTTTTTAGCTCTTCTGGAAAACCAGCAAACACTCGAAGCAGGCAAGATAAAAGCCTGGCTGTGCTTCTGGCATCTGCAAGAGCTCTGTGCTGCAAAGGCTCATGCACACCAAAAACATGCACCAGATTTTCCAAATTATAGCTACTACAAGTGGGCAAAAATATTTGCACCAGCTCCAAAGTATCTATGAAACCATCAAAACCAGTCAAACCAGATGCTTCAAGAAACCGCACATCCATAACAATATTATGGCCAACCAAACAAGCATCTTTCAATAAATCCAGTAGCTCACTTTTATAATTCGCCAAAGGTTCAGCGGCTAATAGTTCGCTATCCTGCAAACCAGTTAGCCCTAAAATTCTAGTTTTGACCGCTTGAGTGGGGCGAAACATTTTCTCCCATTCCTTCTCTATCTCTATGCCTTGTGGGGTCAGCCTAAAAAACACCAAGCCAAGCTCAATAATTTCATCTTTTTCCACATCAAAACCAGTCAATTCCGCATCCAAACTGCAATAAAGTCGGCTTTTGAAAGATGTTTTACTACTCATGAGTGTATAATAACAATATTTTACAAACAAAAACAGCCCCCAAATTAATAAGGGCTGTTTTGCAAATCTATACTTATTCTTCTGATTCATCATCTGCGGATACTACAGCCGCTGGTACGCCTTCTTTTGCGGCCAATCTCACAGCCTTTTCAATCTCAGCAAGTAATTTTGGATCTTCAGATAAAGCCTTTTTCACAGCTTCTCTACCTACTCCAATTTTCACCTCGTTGAAAGAATGAGTATTACCACTCTTTTGAATAACCCCCAAAGTCACGCCGGTATCCAAAAGATCCGCCACCCTAGAAATACCCCAATTGCCAGGTTGATACATCATATCAAACTCCGCTTGTCTAAATGGTGGCGCAACCTTGTTCTTCACCACCTTTACCCTAACTCTATTACCAACCACTGTTTCACCAGCTTTAATCTGGGCAGTACGCCTAACATCCAATCTTACAGATGCATAAAACTTCAAAGCATTCCCACCTGTGGTAGTTTCTGGATTACCAAACATGACCCCAATCTTCATACGAAGCTGGTTAATAAAGATCACCGTAGTATGACTCTTAGAAACTATACCGGTAAGCTTGCGAAGCGCTTGACTCATTAGTCTAGCATGTAAGCCCATATGCGAATCACCTACATCACCTGCTATTTCAGCCCTGGGTGTTAAAGCAGCCACAGAGTCCACCACAATCAAATCCACGCCGCTACTCCGCACAAGGGTTTCCACAATATCCAAAGCTTGTTCTCCGTCATCTGGCTGAGAAACCAAAAGCTCATCCAAATTTACACCCAAATTTTTAGAAAACTCTGGATCAAAAGCATGCTCAGCATCTACAAAAGCCGCCACGCCGCCACGCTTTTGGGCTTCTGCTATCATGTGCAAAGTCAAAGTGGTCTTACCACTACTTTCTGGTCCGTATATTTCTATAATCCTTCCCTTTGGAATTCCCCCCACCCCCAAAGCCAAGTCCAAACTAATACTTCCAGTAGGAATACTCTCAATATCCAAAGCTGTTTGATTGGACATTTTCATAATACTACCATCACCAAATTTGTCGCGGATTTGATCCAAAGCGCTTTCAACTGCTTGCCATTTTCCCGTGGACTTAGCCACCACAGCTGCCTTGCCTTTAGTTTTATTTGCCATATATGTAATAAGTTATTGATTAATTTTTATTATTTTAAATATACATATTCTTCTGACCTTTGTACTCCCGATGAGACAACAATATTTTTAGAAGTCTCCTTGCCAGATTTTGACACAGCGGTCACCACAAACCTCGAAACACTGCCCTGGGGTAAAACTGCCACCGACGCAAACTCCCCAGAATCAGCCACTTGTACCACCTGCCCATTCACCGAAACTTTCACTCCGGGATCAGTCTTCCCAACAATAGATAAAAGATTGTCAGAAACAACCATTTTACTTGGTTCCAAAATCACCAAACTTGGTGGAGCAAACATGCCAACCACCAAAGTAGACAAATAAACCACAAAACCTAACACCAAACACGCATATAAGTATTTAGTTAGATGCCTAAAAGTAAAAAGTTTCATATTTTAAAATTCGTCTTGGGAATCTTGTTCTGTTGGTAAATCCGCTTGCACTTCTGCGTGATTAATCTCTTGATGTGCCGGCTCAGTAAAATGCTCTGTCTGATCAAAACCCATCTCACCTGCATCCTGCTCTGCTGAAGCTACAACTCCATAAACCTCTCTTGGTCTCGCACCATCAGCTGGGCCAACCACTCCCGCTGCTTCCAAAAGATCTATCAGCCTCGCTGCCCGAGAATACCCAACACGCAAACGCCTTTGCAAGAAAGAGGCAGAGGCTTTACCAGACTGCATCACTTCTTGTTTGGCATCCTCAAACAAATCGTCTTCCTCAGACATAGAAGAGCCAGTTTTTCCACCTAATCCCACATTGGATTTTTCGACCACACTATCATTATACAAAACTGCACCCACTTGCCGCTTACAAAACTCTACCACTTTACGAACTTCCGACTCACCCACAAATGCACCTTGCATTCTTCTTGGCTTCGCCTGCTCTGCGGAAACAAAAAGCATGTCACCATTTCCGACCAACTGCTCTGCCCCAGACCCATCCAAAATCGTTCGGCTGTCTATCTGACTAGGTAATTTAAATGCCATGCGAGCTGTGATGTTGGATTTGATTACACCAGTCAAAATATTTACACTTGGCCTTTGTGTGGCCAGTATCAAATGTATGCCCACAGCTCTAGCCATTTGAGTTAAGCGAGAAACCGTAGCCTCCATTTCAGAAGAAGCGGTAGCCATCAAGTCTGCCATCTCATCAATGATGATAACTATATAAGGCATTGGCTCAGGAGCAACAGCGTTGTACTCACTGATATTCCTTCTTTTCATTTTAGCAACCTCTTGATAGCGTCTTTCCATTTCTGACACACACCACCTGAGAGCATTGACTGCTTTGTCTGGCTCAGTAATAGGCGGGGTCAAAAGGTGAGGCAAGCCTTGATACAAAGTTAGTTCCACTCTCTTTGGATCAATCAAAATAAATTTAATCATCCGAGGAGATGCTCTATATAATAGACTGATGATCAAAGTATTTATGGCCACACTCTTCCCGCTGTTTGTGGAACCAGCAATCAGCATGTGGGGCAACTTTGCAATATCTATATACTGAGCTTTGCCCGCCACATCCAAGCCCAAAGCAATTGTGAGGTCACCCTTGTGTCCTACAAATTCTTGAGTCTCTAAAACAGAGCGCAAAGTAACCAAGGCCGCAGTTCTGTTTGGCACCTCTACACCCACCAAGGCCTTACCTGGAATTGGTAATTCCATGCGCAAAGATTTAGCAGCCAGAGCCAAAGCTAAATCTTGTTTTAGAGCTGCGATCTGAGAAAGCTTCACACCAGTGGCTGGGCGCAAAGTGTACTGTGTAACTGTAGGACCCACCGAGACTTCCCCCATCTCTACCTCAATACCAAAATTTTTCAAAGTCTGCTGAATCAAAACAGCATTAGCTTCTATATTTCCACCATCCATATTACTCGTCTTCTTTTCCAAAAGATCAAAAGATGGCAACTGCCATTCTTCTTGTGGAAGTCTAGAAGAAGTTATGTCCATGGTTGGAGCCGCAGCTGGTTTGGGAATTTGAATCTTTGGCGCTGCAGGTGGGACTGGTTTGGTCTCTTGCTTTAGCACAGGTTTTTCATTACCACTCAACCTCGCTGAAGCAAAATCTGCTTTTGGTAAATTAGAAACCGCAGCATCATTTTCTGTAGGAAGCGTCGCTGACTTGATCGGCCAGGAAGGTGACCAATTGGCGGCCACCATAAAACCAACCACTAGAAGCGCTGTCAAAATAAACATAGCGGCCCAGCTCCCTAGTAGTCCCAAAAAAACAAAAGCAGCCAAAGCACCTACATACCCACCGCCTCCACCACTAGAAGCAACAGACCAAACACTCTCACTTCCAAAAGTAAATATCACATGCAAAAGTCCGGAAGCCGCCACCCAAGAAATCGCCACCCCCAAAACAACTCTCTTGGTAGTGGAAGTAGAAAATTCTTCAGTTTGTTTTTTCTCTCCAGAGGCCACTACATAAGCAGCACACAAAAATGCTACCGGAGAAAGGTATCCCAAAATTCCAAAAATAGTTACAAATAATTTTACCAGCCACACCCCAAACACCCCTGCCATCCCCAAAACTGCCAAAACAAAAACTACAGACAAGGCAGCGAAAACAATCGCCACAATCCAACGTCTCGTGCCAGTAGTCAATCCCTCAAAAACTGATGTTTCATCCTCGTGCTTACTTGAAGTATTATTTTTTTTGTATTTACTTTTTCTTGTCTGTTTCATATGACACTCTAAAAATAGTATTTTCTCAACAAGACTATTATAACATTAAAAAACCGACCCCGCTTAGGGGGCCGGTTTTTTTACAGACCTCGGACTTTCACTTTTTTGGTCTTTGCCTTTGCAGCTTTCGGAATGACAACCGTCAAAATTCCATCTTTCAAGTCTGCTTCTATATGCTCACTATCTATGTCTACTGGAACGATCACGCTTCTAGAGAAGCTGCCCCAGTAACACTCTTGATAAAAATAATCATCTTGAGAAACGTCTTCCTCACGTTTCCTGGATCCCCTCACCGTGACTATATCGTTGGCAACAGTGATGTCTAAATCCTCTGGTCTCACTCCCGCGACTGTGGATTTCAAAATGACATTATCTTTTGTCTGATACATGTCTATGTTGAGCTGACCTTCATAGTCAGAAATCCAATTACCCTGAGCTTGAGTTTGTGGATCTGAAACTGGTTGCATAGGAGTCTTTACAGGAACATTCTCCTCCTCATCCTCTTCTTCAGCTTCATCCACCAAAACCTCTTCATACTCCTCTTCCTCTTCCACAACTGGGCGCCTTGCGTCATCATAATCGTCGTCCGAAGAAGAACTCACAGAGCCAACAATTCTACCAAATAAAGATGTATTGTCCCGCTTAGACATAATGGGTATAAATTTAAAATTCACTAAACCTAACAAAATTATAATAGCTCAAAACATACCCTATAGTCAAACCAGTGCAACCGCCCATGAAACAAGCAGAAAGCAAGGGCAAAATAAAATTGGCGGTAAACAATACCCGGATTTAATAGCCAGACCCAAACACTAAACGCCACAAGAAAGCCCTCCACGAAACCAGCAAAAAAGATTCACGGGGGGCAAAAAAACTTCTCAGCATAAATAATTAAAGGCGCGCCGCTGGCTCAAAGCTAAGTAGTTTTGTTTATAACGGACAATCAAAAAACCATCCCGATATTATGAGATGGTTTTTTGATGGAGCGGCCAACGGGAATCGAACCCGTGTCCCTTCCTTGGCAAGGAAGAGTTCTACCATTGAACCATGGCCGCAAGAGACAATTTACAAATTTCAAATTATACTGGTGCCTCGGGTCAGAATTGAACTGACGACGCAAGCCTCTTCAGGGCTTCGCTCTACCACTGAGCTACCGAGGCATTTAGATAATAACACGAGCTGCCATGTACCCGAGTCTTCGAGTGATACATGGTGGACAATAAAGGATTCGAACCTTTGACCCCCTCAGTGTAAATGAGGTGCTCTAACCAGCTGAGCTAATTGTCCAAAAATAATTTATAAACACAGAGCACACGAAAAGCAACCAAGCATTCAAAGTATAACAAATTAATTATTTCTTTGCAACTATCTATGGTATACGCTTACACCTTGAGGTATAATACTAGCATGAGCATGAAACCACTAGGAAAAACTAAGGCTACATGGTCAGACGACTTGGCGTATGCTATAGGACTTATTGCCTCTGACGGTAATCTCTCTAGGGATGGTCGGCATATAATCTTCACATCAAAGGATTATGACCTGGCCAAGTCTTTCAAACAAGCTCTCGAGCTAACAGTGACCATCGGCAAAAAATCAAGCGGAAGAAGTAAAGAAAAAAAATACTATGCGGTACAGTTTGGCGACAAGATCTTTTACAATTTTCTACTTGAAATAGGAATCACGCCACGAAAATCAAAAACTATAAACGAAATCCAAATTCCTAAAAAATATTTTTTTCATTTTCTAAGAGGAGCGTTTGATGGAGACGGAAGTTTCTACTCTTATTGGGACAAGAGGTGGAAGAATAGTTTTATGTATTATTTTACAATCGTCTCGGCGAGCATAAATTACATAGACTGGCTACGATTACAAATCAAAGCATTGGCTGGCGTTACAGGACACATAACCAAAAGCGGCAATGGATCTACCCATCAACTAAAATATGCTAAAAATGAAAGCCTCGTAATTATTCGGAAAATTTACCCAAACTCACAAGTACGATGCCTCTTGAGGAAACGCTTGAAAATTGAGAATGCATTGGCTATAATGAACGAGGTTATTTAAATATCTGGCCCAGGTGGTGTAACTGGCAGCCACGCATCCTTGAGGTGGATGTGGGAGCAATCCCGTGGAGGTTCGAGTCCTCTCCTGGGCACCAGACATAAAACTTAAAATCCGTCCCCCATAGGGGGACGGATTTTTATATTTGCGAGAAAATTATTTTTCTAAAACCATCAAAAGTTTTTCGAGAAGCGCTTCAAACTTTTCATAACCAGCAGCTTTATTGAAATGCCCAGCACCAGGAATAAAGTTCAAACGCACCCCAAGATTTTTTGCAAGCTCCTTTCCATTACCCAAACCAACATACGGGTCATTGTCTGATTGAAAAACACAAAGAGTATTCATTGGGTGGAGTTAAGGTAACTAGTAGTCCAGTAAAATTGTTTTAGTAATAAAAAGACCCCCACCTTGTAATACTTAAGATTTCAAAAGTCTTTTAGAGAAATCTTCTATAAATTTTTTAATTACATCTTCATTTTCTTCAGACCACAACTTCCAAACCTTATTTCCAGACCTTCCCCAATGTTTTTTTTGGCTTTTATACCATGTTTTTATTTTTTCTCTAGATCTTTTGTCTTGAGTAGTTGTTTCCAGTCTTAATAAATCTTTAAAACAAAATTGCTTTGTATACTTTGAACTAATTTTGGAGAAATCTTCTGGGGGTGTTTTATGCAAAAAATCATAAATAATCCTATCGGGACCATGGTCCCCAGGTAAACATATTACATTTTCAATGTTTCCGCCGGTTGTGTCACCATCGAGTACAATCAGAGACTTTTTAAAATCTGGGATTTTTCTTTTAGCAATCTCTTTGAGTTCTCCTCCCCCTAGACCTGTAGGAAATATTGTAATATTGCTTTGTATAGTACTAGGAAGAATACATTTAAGCATATCTACCGCCTCTTCATCTTCACAATAAACAAACCTTTTTCTTTGTATTGATTTTAGTGCATCTGGGCCAAGAACAAGCAAGTCTGTTTTTAGTTCTTCAACATTCAAATCATATTTGGGTTGAATCTTACCAGTACTTTTATCTAGAAAAATTATTTTAGAATTAATCTTTTTTTGAGTTTCACTTAAAACTTCTAGTGAGTGCGTTGTATAAAATATCTGAAGATTAAGTTCTCTAGATTTTCGGTCTAATTTTTCAACAAGCTTCATTTGAGCTGCAGGAAAAAGACTTGCATCCAACTCGTCAATTAATAATATACCACCCTGGTATTCAATCCCAATAGTATCTCTTAATCGCTTGAAGGATATCAGCGCAGTGATAATCTGTCCAAGGTTGTCTTGACCAGCAGAATTACCCAGGTGATTATATTGATCGGTATGAGGGGCGTAGAAACTTTTATTTTTTGTTGTGATTGATTCAGGTCTCACATTTTGGTCTATAATCAATAAAATATCATTATGAAGATCGATAAATTCCTCTTTCTCTTTTTCTGTTAGTTCAGAAGGGTTACTTGTAATACCGTCTTCTAATGCTAAGGGGAAAAGTCGTCCCATACCCAAATAAATAACTGGGAACTTTATTTTCCCGCTCCCTCTCTCACTTTTTCCAACACGTATACGAATCCCTTCTTTTTTACCAGATTCTTTTCTGTCATATGAAACAGCGGGAACATCTTTTTTTGTGTCAAACTTTGTATTCCAAATGTGTTCACCTGCATTATCATAATCAGGATATGCAAATCTAAATATTTCTGAAAATTCTGTTACGAAATTCCTTCCTGCTAAAGTTTTTAAACTTTTATCATATGTGAAAATATGACCAATTAAACCTAAAATCGAAGTTTTACTTGTGCCATTTTGACCAGCTATTGCATTTAGTCCTGTAGCAAAATCAATTGATATATTTTGTAAATTTCTAAACTTTTTTACTTCGATTTGAGTGATCTTCATAACTATAAACCCAAGCTTTTTATAACGGCATGATTTGGTGGACCTAGCGAGAATCGAACTCGCGCCTCCGCAACCTGCCCGACTGTACGACTAATCAATTTTGGTGGACCGAATGGGAGTTGAACCCACGACCCCTGCAATGCGAATGCAGTGCTCTACCACTGAGCTACCGGCCCCTACTATAACCCCGCAGTCTGTGGCAGGCGGGTGCGAATGCCGCGTAATACCACTTTACTATATCCCCAATAATCCTTAATCCTTAACAAATCATAGCATGTGTCAACTTACAACTTACAACTAACAACTAACAACTAACAACTAACAACTAACTCCATTGTACCCAATATTTAAATATTCGGAAAGTCTTCTCTTGTTCCTCCCATTTCTAAGGGGAGGCTAGGAGGGGTGGGAGCAAAAAACACCCCACCAACCACCGCCATACTCAACCAAAAGAAAATTTGGCCAACCCTCAAAGTATAGAAGTAGTGATCACCATTCATTAAACCCAAAAGCCCGCACAAAAAAGCAAAAGTAAGCAATTCCAAAATACTTAAATTTCTCTTAACTGCTTTTTTGAAGACCAACCAAAAAACCTGCAGCAAAAAAGCCAACAGCACTATTAGAGGAAAAACCCCTAACTCTGCAGCAAGTAAAATAAAATAATTATGCACAGGTTGGTGCTCCCAAGGCTTCAAAGGCACCTTAGAATACTCCTGCATGTGGACAATACTCTGGTTTAATCCCACCCCGAACCAAAAATGATCTTTAAACATCGCCAACCCTATAGAATTATAATTTGCCCGTTCCGCAATCGCCGCCTCTTTTAAGTGCGGCTGGCGTGCTTGCGTAATTGGCCAAAAAAGCAGACCCAAGACAACCACCCACCCGATACTATATATAGATAGAGCAAGTAGTGGCTTTTTTTGCTGCTTTTGCCCTGAATTAAGCCAAAAGTATCCAAATATAATAACTGATAAAGAAAAAACCAAAGCCACCAAAGCCGTCCTAGAAAAGCTTATATATAAGCCAAGAATTAACCAGGAGATAACAAAAATGCATAAAAGATTAAATACCTTGTCTATATTTAACCTTATATAAGCCATAAATTTATTTTTTGTAATATTATGACTCAAAAACGACCTAGACAAATAATTCACTATTGCTTCTTTTTGGCTTATATAAAAGTAAAAGAAGAAAATAATAAGCAAAAATAAAAAACCAGCCAAAATATTTGGGTGGGCAAAAGTACCATAGCTACGCAGAAAAAGTAGACGCCCGACAGGGATCGTAGCAACGTTTGGGACAAAAGGAGCGATGTTTGGTTCCATGTGGAACGGCAAACTCAAGCTCTCTTGCTCCCAAAACTGTAAAAACGCAACCAAAACCTCTAATATGCCTAAAAATGTTATAAATAAGGCAAAATATAAAAACAAAGTTTTGGTTGGCCTAGCCAAAAACTTACACAATAAAACTATAGAAAGCATCACCAGCAACGGTACACTAAAAAATAAAGCCGACAGAATCTCACCGCTCGGTAGCCACGCAAGCCTGAAAACAATATCCAAAAAGACCCAAGTCCACAAAACACTGTAGAGTAATGTTTCGTGTGTAACGTGCAACAAAAGCCTTTTAATACCATAAAAGCTTTTATTTAAGCCATATTTATAAAAAACAACTATTTTATAAAACAAAAAAATCAAAAGTAATACCAAAAATATGTCGCTTGGTAAAAATGAAGCAGTGGTAAAGTCCGAATATTGACCAAAAACATAAGAAAACTGATTCTTGAAGGTGACTCTTGTCAGAATCAAAGAAAAACTAAGTACCGCCGACAGCAAAAAAACCTCAATAAAATTGAGGTTAAAACACAAACGGACAAATTTTTGCAAAAAAGATTTCATACTTTGATACATATTATAGTACAATAAGCTTGTCTATGATATAGTAGTTTTATCTCCCCGTAGTTCAATGGATACCCGCCCGGCTCGCCTGAGGATCTCGTAGCTCAATGGATAGAGCCACGCACTCCTAACGCGTAGATATAGGTTCGATTCCTATCGAGATCACCAGACTAGCCAGGCGGACGGGGAACAAGACACTCCTAACGTCTAGATGCAGGTTCGATTCCTGCCGAGGAAGGAGACCACAGTTCAATGGATACCCCGACGCTGCGTCTGGGCTAACGTGCAGATATAGGCCTGCCCCGCCAAAGGCGGGGTAAAATTCCTATCGAGGTCACCAGTCTAGTCAGGCGAATAACAAACAACCACCAAAACCATAATATTTAAGTAAAATTAAAAAACTAAAATCATGATCGAACCAGAACTCAAACAAATATTAAACGAAATTCATTCCAGCGTAGTTCGTTTAGATAAAGGTAGGTGGTGGAAATCCTTACTGGACGGTATTTTTAGAGGGGTTGGCTCTATTATTGGAGTAACAATAGCTATTTTGATTATCGGATGGGTTTTGAATGTTATAGGAATTATTCCATCTTTTCGCCAAGAAGTAGACAGGTGGAGAGGGTTACTTCAAGAAACCCAAAAACAACTGCCGATCCAAAATCAGATTGACCTAAATTAATAATTCAGCTATTATTTATAAAGAAAAGCAGGTGTTTTTTGCTCCCACCCCTCCTAACCTCCCCTTAGAAATGGGAGGAACGAGAGAAGACTTTCCGAATATTTAAATATTGGGTACAATGGAGTTAGTTGTTAGTTTGCCCCGCCAGCGGCGGGGTTGTAAGTTGGCGCATGCTATGATTTGTTAAGGATTAAGGATTAGGGATTAGGGATTAGGGATTAAGGATTTTTGGGCCTATAGTATAGTGGTAATACGCATCCATGGCATGGATGAGTGTGGAGTTCGATTCTCCATAGGTCCACCAGCCTTCGCCAAGGCTTCGGCTGGCACAGCCAGCAAAAAGGGCTGTAATAAATTATATTAGCGCTATTAAAAATGGCTGACGCCACGAATGGCGCGGCCATTAATCATATATCACCCAAAGCATTAATTTACCGAAACAATTTATACTGGTCTTTCTGAAAATATAGATGGTCAATTAGATGAACATAATAAATTAATCCCGCCATAGGCGGGATTTTGTTTCGCGTGAATCTTTTTTAAAAAACCTAAATCATAAATTCAGCCAAAAGCTGATCACTGCTCTTCATTTTCTTCATTTTGTCGCCCACTTTACGAATTTTAGTATTTGCTTGCTTGGCAAGCATCACCCCCATTGCGGCAAGACCACTCAAAATACCAATACACACACCAGTTAGCCAGTAATTATCAAAAACATGATGAAAATTATTGGTGGCAATCAAAAAAACAATCACCGAAGGAGCCAGGGTGAAAATGGTGATACCTGTACGAAGCATAGCATAATTAGTCCTCTGCTCCGCTAAAAGTAATTGGGTTTGAGCTATGAGCAGCTGCTCAGTAGCGATTTCTGTTTTTGTCATAAATCACAAGCGCTTTATTTTTTTCCTCTTTATGTTAGTATACCATCAACTATAAATCACACTCCCATGCTAGACTTAGAAACTCATTTAAAATTTGATCCAAAGATCAAAACCGAGCCTAGATTTAAATTCCGTAACTGGTTAGAAAAATGGTGTGCCAATTTTGCCAAAAAAGAAAACAAAAATGAGTGGGGAAAGGGCTTTAGTCAGAAAATTAAAATTACTGGCCTCACAGAAAACCCTTTAAATAAGACAGAATTTATCAATTTTGTAGAAAGACAACACAAACTAGGTGGCTGGGAGATACGTATTTCTGGTGGCAATGTCAAGCTCAAATCCGCAGCAGCCTGGCAAATAAACGCCGACATAGAATGCTACACCGCGGGGCTTCTTTCTTGTGCAGGCACTTTGCAAGCAGAGGTAAACACCATTCAAAACAAATTTTATTTTTGCGATTTTACTATTGTCCCCAGATTTAGAGTAGCGGCATGAAAAACTCTCCCATCAACCCAGAAATAGAAACTGCGTACGAACAAAAAGGCGTAAGTTTTATTATTGGCTGCGATGAAGTAGGAAGAGGATGCTTGGCCGGACCAGTTGTAGCTGCCAGCGTAGTCCTGGCAAGAAATTCAGCATTAGACCAAAATGGTCAAAATTTATTTAATCAAATCAATGATAGCAAGCTCTTGAGTGCCACCAAAAGGCAAGAATTATCTACCTGGATAAAAAATAATTCTGCTTGGGCTATAGCAGAAATAACACCGCAAATAATTGATGAAATAAATATTTTACAAGCAAGCCTACTTGCTATGCAAAAGTCAGTAGAGATGCTTCACGCGAAACTAGAAAATACAAAAATAGAAAATTCTATCTTGCTAATAGACGGAAAATTTAAATTACCAAATTACAAACACCCTCAAGAGGCAATCATAAAAGGCGATAGCAAAGTAGTCGCCATAGCTGCTGCTTCTATAATCGCCAAAGTTTATAGAGATGATTTAATGACCGAGCTAGATAAACAATATCCAAATTATGGGCTAAGCGTGCACAAAGGATACCCAACAAAACAACACCGCGAAGCCATAAAACTGCACGGGATAACCACAATCCACCGCAAATCTTTCAATCTTTTTTAGTGCATGTCCGTGTCATGCCTGACGCCTACCCAATCTCAATCAATATCTGAGTTTCAAATAATATCTTCTTGGTCATTGACCAATTAACCACAAAAAGACTATATTAAAAGGAGAAATGATGGAGAGGTCGTGCCAAAGGAACTTCCGTAATACTTATTTGGAGAGGTCGCCCCGCCGTTGGGTGGGACTCCCATGTTTATTTAAGGAGAGGTCGCATAGAGGTCTAGTGCGCTGGTCTCGAAAACCGGTTGCCTCGAAAGGGGCTCGAGGGTTCGAATCCCTCCCTCTCCGCCAAACAAGTTTCTTACCAACACAACCAGAGTGGTTAAAAGTATTTATAATATTAGGCATCACAATATACAAACTGGTAAAATGTATTATGAGCAAAGAAAACATTAAAAGTGTAATCTTAAGCCGAAAGTTTTCAATTCTTATAATTATTGCCCTGATAGTAATTATCGCTATTTTATTTGGCCAAAAACAGGATTACAAATTCACACTACTTTATCAATACCAGGCCATACCCAACATCGAACTTATAAATGCCTTAGCCACAACGCAAGGTGGTTTATCTGGTGAGGTTAAGGGCTTTGTTAAATTCGACAACATAGTAAACCAGACAAAAGACCTGCGGCAGTATTATATAATTAAAGCACTCGATAAATTTAATAAAGATTCACGACAATATTTTTCATTGGAAGAAATTATCAAAATGCAATATCTCGCCCCGAAAAGTCTAGGATTTTCAGAGTTAGTTGAAGTAAGCGAAACTGACAACACGATAACTTTGGAGGACGAGAACGGAAATAAATTTTTCATTGACAAGTCAACAAAAGAGGTTGTAATGAAAGATGCCACAGGGAACAACGCAACCCTGATAACAAATAACAATGATTACAAAGACTTCATCAAAGCGTGGTTAGGAAAATAGAATTTATAAATGAAAAATTACAAAAATGTAGACGAATACATCAAGAAAACGCCTAAGATTTATCAAAAACAACTGGAAGAGGTGCGAGAGATAGTAAAAACTACTTTTCCTGATGCGGAAGAAACTATTTCTTATGGCATGCCAGCATATAATTGGAAAGGTGCGCCATTATTTTATTTCGCCGCAATGAAAGGCCACCTCGGACTATATCCAACCAGCGGACCAATCAAAACATTACAAGAAAATCTAAAAAGTTTTTCCACCTCAAAAGGGTGCGTTCGTGTTCCATGGACTGAAAAAGTTCCGAAAAATATTATTGTAAAATTATTAAAAGAAAGAGCCAAAGAAATTAAGGCAAAATAAAAAGGAGTGCTTTCTACACTCTTTCTTGTTTGATTTAACATTTTTATTTTTTAACATTCACAGAACGCCACACAAATTTTTTGAGTTTACTGGAAATGATCGCAGTAGAAATCGAGCTAAGTAAAATCAAATTTCCCATAAAAACTCCGCCGGCGATGTCGTCATCCGGGCGCCGGATAACCAAATAAAGCAGCGGCAAGAAAACTAAAATAGCCAAAATAATACCGCAGCGTTTGATTATTTGCAAAGATTTTACAGAATAACTGGAATACAATAGTCCTCGGCCAGACAGCCCTAGTAGTTTAAATACTTGAAAGAGGGCGACAAAAAAGGCAACCGATGAAGCATAGGCGTAGGCCAAAAAAAGATCTTTGAAATAAACCTCAAAAAGTGTGGCGTGGGCATTTCTACCCTCAAAATTTGGCTCCCAAAGCATAAAGACCAAAATCCCCAAACCAAACAACACCACCAAAACTTGCAAAAACACCACCAAACCTTTTTTCATAAATAATTTTACAAGCTGTTTAATACTTATAATCATCTTAGTTTATTAAGCAAACTTAAGCAACTTTTCACAGACAAAAACTCGTAAACTTTTTAGCAAAGTGCTAAAATTGATGTGAGTGAAATAATATTCTATATATGTACGATGTTGTAAGAAATTTTGGTGTAGATTATATATATTTTGACACTGCCTTTGTGGCTGTGTTTCTATTTTTGCTGATAAAAAATAAAAAGCTGCTCCCACTCGCAGCTTTTTTTGTAGGCGGATTCTTGATAAACTTCTTTGTTGATTGGGGCATATGGCTTCATAGCGGTATCAGAGAAATCGTATTACCCCACCAAAACCCAACCAATATTATTTTATTTTTTCTGTGGTTTTCTCTTTCTTACGGAGTAGAATATGCTTATGTTTTCTTAATGTTTGAAAACACTTCCAGTTCGAGCAAGCTAAAATGGACGGCACTAGTTTTCTTTGGATGGATACTTACCGCTGTTCTGTCTCAAAATCTACACTTAAACGACGCGAACATTTCCACCATTCGCCACATGTCAGACATGAGACTTCTTCGCCTAGGAATTGTAATTTTGGGATTTGGCATACTTTTTCTAAAAAAGTATGAGTGGAAAAAGATTTTATTTTTATTCTTTGTGGGATTTTTGATTCATTTCATGATGGAATTTGCACTACTCGTTAGCGGCATTAGGCCAGGATCTTTTTGGATCCTAGCAGAAAACTCACTGATAGAATTTAACATGGGAGTGCCATTCTTTTACTTAATCTACCAAAAACTAAACAAAGAAAAAGCATAAAAACCTCTGGTTTGCCAAGAAAATAATTCTTGATTATAATTACAGGGTTAGACACAAGCTGATACCGTGTCGCCGCAATGAAACCTTGTGGCCGTGGCGGACGGCCCCATATTATACAAACACCATAGAGTGTAATGTTTGCGAGATAACAAAATGGTTTTTATACGGGCGTATAGCTCAGTTGGTTAGAGCGCCAAGCTTATACCTTGGTGGTCCTAGGTTCGAGTCCTAGTACGCCCACCAGCCTTCGCCAAGGCTTCGGCTGGCACAGCCAAGCCACTATTTGAAGAAGAGATGCTTTGTTACTAAATACAGGCAAAACAAAAACCCCGCCATCATGGCGGGGTTTTATTATTTCAAAGGTGCTAATCTGCTTTGGGCTGCAAAGAAATTTTTAAGTCTTGCTTATCTCTTTTGACATTCAAAATAAATGGTTTTGAATTGTCAGCAGCAGAAAAAGCTTTTTCTAAAAAGTCACCGCTGGCAATTTCTTGATCATTTATTTTATAAACCAAATCCCCTACTTTCAATCCAGAAGATGCAGCGGGGCTCGCCCCTGCAACCCGAATCACTACTACGCCTTTTGATAAACCCAAAAGCTGCATTTCACCTCCCGAAACTTCACGGTAGGCAAACCCAAAATTATAGTGTTTAAAATTATTAGATCCGGACAAAAACTTTTGTAGCGCAGAAGAGATCGCACTGGAAGGAATCACACGGCTGCCATTCCAGAGCCCCAAGACATCCCCAGAAATATTTACTATCGCCTGACCCAAAACCACAGGCTCGGGCTGCACAAAAAAGAATTTATTACTGAAACCAGCCTCCAGCTCCAAAGCTGTTTGTTCTTTCTCTGAAATAAAACCACCAAAAGCGTTTAAATTATCTGGATTTCTGGTAGCAGACAAAAGCAAAACTCGCTCCCCACTCGTAGAGTCTTCGGACTTTCCAAAACTTGCGGGGGTCACATTTCCGCTACCGGAAGTTTCTAAGAAGACCAAGCCGCTATTTTTATCCAAAGCCTGTTTAGAAACCAACCTCATATCACCACCCGAAATCTGGACATACTTTTCCTTATCACTAGGCAAGCTGGTAGTAGTAACAAAAACACCTTCACTACTGATATTTAAAGCGTTTGCAACAAATTTTAGTTGCCCCCCATCTCTTACAAACACCGCACTGACCTTTCTTTTACTTTTATCTAGCGCCGCCAAAATATCCTCATCGCCGCGACTGCGTACTTCTTCTCTGGTACGAATCACTATAGGTGCCTGAGAAGAAACTAGTTTGTATTGCTTAAGCAGAGGCACTCTCTCTAAACTAGAAGCTATTCTATCGCCCACAGACACACTAAAAATCAAACCCAAAACTCCACCTGACAAAATCAAAAAAAATATTTTCCAAAATTTCATAAATTTATATATTTAAAAATTCTTTTTTCTATTATAGATAATAATCAAAACACTCAAACCCAAAACTGCTAAAAATAAGCTGGTAAGCGTATTAAAAGGCACGAACCCAAACACAATATTATGATCTAGGCGCTGCCACTCCAAAAAAAATCTAATAAATCCGTACCCAAGAAGATAGGAGCCGAAAACGCCACCTCGCAAAACTCCACGAAAAACCTTTTTTTCCAAAAAATACAAAGTGAGCAACAAAAACAAGTTTAGCACTTGTTCATAAATTGGGAAAGGGTGAAAATAGGCAAAATTCTCAAACCCTACAGGCCTGAAGTCTTCTGGCACAAAAAGTCCCCAAGGCAAACCAGTTGGACCACCCAAAGCTTCATAATTAAACAAATTACCAAAACGACCAATAATTTGCCCCAAAAGCAAGGAGGGCGTAAGCCAATCCAAAAGAGTGAAGAGTGGAGAGTGAAGAGTGGAGAGCGGGGAACGATTTTTATGCAAAAATATAATTAATCCAGCAAAGCCGCCAAAAATTGCACCAAAAATAGAAAGCCCGCCCTGCCAAACAAATAAAATATTTAAAGGGTGGTACAAATAAAAACTCAAACTAGAAAAAACATGATAGAGTCTGGCGCCCGCAAAACCACCTACCACTAAATACAAAAAAACCTGGTCAATTGTGCCCTGAGGCAAAGAAAACTGTTTTTCTCTCTTCAAGGCCAACCAAAAACCCGCCATAACAGCAGCGGCCATAGTTAAACCATAATAATGAACGGCAAAATGTCCCACGTGAAACACTTGCGGAAGAGTAAAATTGTAGAGCACAAAAAACTTGACTAAAAAAATAATTAAAACAAGGCGTCTTGTATGGTAACACCCGTCCTACTCTTCGGCTCCTTGAAGCTGACAGGGATTTCTTTGGTGATAGAAAAATCAGAGTACAAAAGCTTGTTGTGTTTTAGGGCATACTCGTAAATTTCCTTAGTAACTTTTACATCGTCCAGGCAATATTTTTTTAGTTCGTCCATCCTCCCCTGCCTATAATACAAAATCGCATCAGTGCCCTTTCCACTTTTTCCATAGCCCAAAGTCCCCTGGGCAATGGTTTCCAAGGACAACCTGTGACCCAAAACCTTTTCTATTTCCGCCATAATGTCCAAATGCGGCACAGTATAAATATCAAAATTCAAATACGGTTGAAGCACCTGAAAATCAAAGCCGATAATATTAAATCCAATAATCTCGTCGGCCGCAGCCAAAAGAGAAGCCAGTTTTGGCAACTCTTTTTCCTCATAAGTCAAATAATTATTAGTTTCATAAAAATACACCCCACAAACAGACACTTTGAGGAGCTTGTTGTTGCCCCGCCCACCCACATCAGCAAAAGAATTTTGTGTTTCTAGGTCCAAAACAATCTTTTTCAGTGCCATAAAAAATAAATTTGAAAATCAATTAGCAAAAGCTTTATTTTATGTCTTAAATAAGCCAAATCTAAAAAATAAATCCAGATAAATTTAGTATAGCATCAAAAAGCCTAAAAATACTCAAAAAACACTGGACAAAACCATTTTTTTCTGTTACAATATATACATAAGGTTTTAAAAGTTTCTAGGTCCAAAAATAGACCAAAAAACTAATAATTCCCCAGAAAAGAAACAAAAAGTGTTCAAAAAATCAATAAAAATCACCGCAAACAAAGAATTACCCCTTGTTTAAAAGGTTTTTTTGGTTTTTGGGCACAAAAATAAGTTTTGGACAAAAATAAGCCAAAGCTTTCATAAAAATACCACTTTTAGGCCAAAAATAAGCCAAAAAGTTCACTTGAAAAACAAAAGCCCTTTTTCAAGTCAAAAATAAACAAAAAAAATAAAACAGCTTGTGTTCCCTATAAAACTTACCATTTTCAAAACTTCAGTAAAACGCGTAAAATATTACGCTTTTTTGGCTTTGGTAAGCCTAAGTTTCGGAATTCTGCCAATTAATATCAAACTAGCAGAAGCCACCATCCCCAAATACATCAATTTTCAAGGCAAACTCACAGCTGTTAGCGGCGGCACCAACGTGGCAGACGGTGTTTATTCCATGCAGTTCAAAATCTATGATGCCCTAACCGCCGGGAGCTTGCTATGGACGGAAACCTTTGACAACGCAAGCTCCGCAGACCCTTGCTACAAAAGAACCGTCACAAATGGCGTGTTTAACGCCAAACTAGGCTCTTGTGCCACCCTGGCGGGTGTCGATTTTACAACTGGATCGTTGTATCTATCTGTCAACGTAAATATTACTGGATCGTATGATGGGGAAATGTCGCCGAGAAAGCAATTAGTCGCTTCCCCATTTGCTTTTGTATCCAACAGCCTAAATGGCGACGGGACAATCGATATTTTAAATACTGGCAGCAACCAAGCCACCATAGGCTACAATTCTTCCAACAAATATACAACCAATGTATCTTCAGCCGGAGCAGTGACTTTTGACGCATCAGGCTCTGGCGCTGGTTTTACTTTTTCAGACGCTATAACCAGCAGCGCCTTGTTTACAGGAAACCTGGGTGCCACGATCAGCGGAGCAGCAATCAGCCTCAACGCTTCTAGCAACTTTGCTGTCAACATCGCCACTGGTACCTCCACAGGGGCTGTCACAATCGGCAGCACCACCACCACACAAGCCATCACTATCCAATCTGGAACCGGAGATGTAAACATTACCTCCACAGATGACTTTATCTTTACCGCCACCGACGACATTACCATAAACGGCGGTAGTGCTGGATCAATTATTGCCATCGGCACCAACACCAACGGCAATGTAATAAATATTGGTACGGACAACACAGCAGCCGACACTATTTCCATCGGATCTGCTTTGGATAATGTTGCAATCACTGGAGATGATTGGAGTATTACCAACGCTGGTGTCTTGACCGTTGCCAGCTGTTCTGGTTGCGGTGGCGGTGGCGGAGCTTTAGACACACTTACTGCAGCCACAACAGACGACGCGGCTTTACTTAATGCAGACAACACTATTGCTTGGCACTGGGCCCTCACTTCTGCTACTTCCAAAGGTATCACCTTGGGCGAATCCGCAGCATCTACGGGTGGATCTGGCGATCAGCACATTTTAAAAATCGCTACTGCTTCTGGTTCTACTGCAGGACCACTAGAAATAATTTCCAACAGTGCGGACAGTGGAGATATAGAAATCAACTTGAATTCTTCTGGCGACTTTGAAATTCAAGATGCGGGCACCGCCTTTGCTACTTTTTCGGATAGCGGACAAGTCGGCATCCAAACCGCTCCAGTTTCTGACTACTTACTCTCCTTAGCAGGAACCACAGGAAACGATAATAGTAGAATCATAGACATCACCCAAGCCAATGATGCCATAGAAGACTCTACTGTGATCAACATAGTCAATACAGTCAACGCCGGTACTATCCCTTCTGCTGCCACAAGAAATATTAAAAATATTTATACATCGCTTACACCAACAACAACATTTAGCACGATTGGTGTACAAGCTACTGCAAATATTTATGGCATAGACAACAACGTCGCACTAACAAACGTTACCATACCAGACGTGCCAAGTGCTAGAGCCAGAACAATCAACACTCGCGGCACCAGCTCATCTGTGAGCGCAGATATGACAATAAACGACAGTAACGGAGGTTCTACGATAACCCTGAACACATATGGCATGTACGGAGCAGTAACTGCCAGCCCTTCTTTTTCGGTACCAGTCTCAACATCTACAACAGCGACTTATGCAGGGGGCTACTTCAACAACACTGTTAGCACAGCGGGAGATGCAAACTTTACCGCGCTTGCAAATGGAGTCATGTCTTTAGTAAGTGGGAATTTAACCACTACAGGCGCAACTTCTCACGCTGGCGGGTACTTTGACGTGTCCGGTACAGCAATAAATAACTACGGCTTGCAAATAGCCAGTGTAACAGCAGCTACAAACAACTACGGTTTATACATAGACACCGTAGCTTCTGCTGCTACAAACTATGCTATATATTCCAACGCTGCTGCACAAAGTTATTTTGCAGGAAACTTGGGGCTTGGCACCACAGCACCAGACAAAGTATTGGAAGTAAACGCTGCGTCTGGCGGAACTATTCGCCTGACATACAACGACAGTAATGGTTCTGCGGCAACCTACGGTGATTTGGCAGTTACCAGTGGGGGGCTACTTAACTTGCAAACTTCTGGTAACGGAGTAACTTTGGGCGGTGGAGCAACTAGCACGGCCCTGAGATTCTTGGAAGCTTCTGGGAATGGGACAGAGTACGCTGCAATTAAAGCAGATAGTGTTTCTACCTCATACACCTGGACACTCCCTGCAGCAGACGCTAGCGGTTGTATTCAAAGTAACGGCTCTGGCGCACTCAGCATCGGTGCTTGTGGGGGTGGTTCCCAAACACCTTGGACAAGTGCTATTGATGCAGACGGTTACGCTCTTCAAGATGCTTTAAACTTAGAATTCAGAACAGCAGCAGGATCTGCTCCTGCAGGTTCAGTCATTGCTTTATATGCTGATAATAGTGGAGACTTAACTGCTAATGTGCTTACAGGCAAAACACTCAACATAGCAGTCAATGGATCAGATGAATATACATTTTCTAGTAGTGCGATAAATATAGCAGACAACACCCTTCAAGGGACCACAGCTGTGATAGACTTTACTGATTTTGACGTAGACAGTGATGGAAAAGTAACCCTAGCTCCAGACACAGCAGGCGACGCCCTCACCCTCACAGGCTTTGCTGGCGACTTCCAAGGTATTGTCATAGATGCTTCTAGCGCTACTTCTACCAACGCCAGTGGTATAGTAGATATAAATTTTGATACAGCCACCGCTAACGCAAGCGCTTTGGATATCGCACTCACCACCAGTGGAACGACTTCTTCACTCACCGACTACGGCGTAAAAATAGGCTTTGACCCAAATCACGCCACCAACAGCAGGACCATCAAACTCCTTGATTTAGATATTAGTGGTGATTCAGGCTCTCTAGCTGATACCATTTACGGAATAAATATAGACACCACAACCTCCACCAATACTGCTGATCTTACCACAGCAATCAATTTAACCAACACGGTTAACACAAGCGGTGCCACAGCAGTGGCTGGTATTCTTGGTACTTATACAATGGCTAATTCTACAGCCAGCGGTTTTGAATTTGGTAATAGATTTGTTTCAACTATTTCGAGCACCACAGCTGGCACACACGTGGGTGATTTTATCCGTATGACAGACAACACCACATTAGACTCTGGGCAAGTAGTGAGAGGATTAGAAGTGCAGGCGTACTCAGGAACCAATAATAACGGAACAAATACTGGCATTGCCAGCTTTGGAAAAACCTTTGGTGTTCAAGGCACCACAACTGCTCAAGCAGCCGCCCAAGCACAACCAGCAGCCATATTTGCAGACTTGGACAACGGTACAGATTCTACAACCAAAGCTCGAGGTAACGCCATCCGTGCCTACACAAACGATGCAACATCTGCCGACCTGGTGAGTTTCTACCAAGAAACATCTGCCTACACAGGCAATGGGTTGATTATGAATTTTGGAAACAATAGCGGATCTTTTAGTGGAAACTTCCTTGAGCTTCAGGTGGCGGGCAGTTCAAAAGCAACTATTACTTCTGCCGGTAGAATTGGCATTTTGGATAGCAGTCCTGATTACAGCATAGAAGTTTCAGCTCCCACTTCCAGCGATTCGTCTTTTGCTTTAAGTGATGGTGACGTAGCTCACGGCCTAACAGCTCTAGGAGAAACAGACGCCTACATGCTAATGCGACCAATATCCTCCACCGCTGGTGGACTAAAACTGGAAGCATTTTCTGATACAGATGCATCAGCGCTTAATGTGTATGGTTATATTGGCTCCACCGATCCAACAGACACAACACCTGCTATTAGTATAATTGGAGCAAAAAAGAACACAACAAATGTCCAAGACTTGGCTGCTGCGGAAACAATTTTCCAGGTTGCCAACAACGACAACACCGCAGCACTATCTATCTTAGGAGACAACAAGGTTGGTATTGGAGTAGCCGCTCCAACATACGAATTGGATGTGCAGAAGGCTCAAAATACTTTTACCATAGCCCGTGTCTACAACAGCAGTAGCGGTTCTTCTGCTAGTGCCAGATTTGTACTTGGTAATGACACAGCGTCCGCTACAGGACAATTAATACTCAGTAGCTCAACCGAAACAACATTTGGCGGAGCAAACTCCCTTAATCTTTACAATGGTCAAAATGCACCAATTGCATTCTTTACAAATGGTATTAACCAACGCTTCAGTATTACCGGAGCAGGTAATGTAGTAATAGGAAGCGCAGCCATATCAACCAGTGCCACAGATGGGTTTTTCTATATAGTTACTTCTGCAGGAGCTCCTGTTGGAACACCAACAGCCATCACCGGTAGAGTCGCCATGGAATACGACACCACAAACAACAAACTTTGTGCTTATAACGCAGCATGGAAATGCAGCGGCGCTTTTGCCGACGTTGCCGAATGGGCACCAGCAGCTGGTGCTGAGTCAGGAGATGTGGTAGCCATCACCAACGAAGCCAACCCTACAGATGACCCCTCCGCTCCATTTATGCTAGGCAAAGCAACAACAGCTTACAACAGCGGTATTGTTGGTGTAATTTCTAAATACGCAGAAGACGCCCACATGGCCAACGGTTATGCACTTTCTCCTGACTACCACGCTCTTACACTAGCTGGTCGTGTTCCAGTAAAAATTAGCAATGAAAATGGAAATATTTATCCTGGTGATTTCCTAACTGCATCAGCAACCAAACCAGGCTTTGCCATGAAAGCCACAAAGGCCGGGACTGTAATTGGACAGGCGCTACAAAGCTTTGATGGTTCATGCCAAAATAACCAACCAGAGTCAACCCAAAAACAAAATTGTATGATTATGATTTTTGTAAATGTTGGATATCACGCCCCAAGCGTGAGTGAATTATTGCAAAACCCTCAAGATAATTCTGATGATCAATTATTAAATGCATTGGTCGACTTAAACATGACAGACGCTGCTGTGTTTGGTGATATTGCGGTGGGTGGAAATTTGTACGTACAAAAAGACCTGCAGGTTAAAGGTAGTATAATTGCGGCCACCATGGAAGCAGACACAATTACAGCAAAACAAAAGTTGTGTGTGGGCAACACTTGTGTCACAGAAGAACAACTGCAATCAGTTTTACAATTATTAAACCAACCACCTAGCCAGCCGTCACCAGCCCCAAATAATAATGAAGACACCCCCTCGGCACCACCAGAGGACTTACCTGCGGAATAAAAATAAAAAACTATATGCACGAACACACACACGAGCAATCGCCGCAATGGCACGCTGAAAACAAAAAACTAAAATACACAATTAGAGTGATCCTGTGCGGATGGATTATCACCGCTCTTGTATCAGTATGGTGGAACCTACATGAAAAAAAGGAGTCCATCTTGAACGAATTTCACACAAAGTACCCACTAATAGACCCCTCACGAGCCAACACACAAAAATCCGATCTTGTTTTGAACATTCAAGACTTAAGGGTATATCTACAAAACATATCCAAAGAAGCCTCTTCGTGGGCAGAAACCAGTATTTATTTCGAAGTTTTAAACACAGGGGCAAATGCTGCGGTTAACCCTGACACCAAAATCTTTCCAGCTAGCCTTACCAAACTACCGCTCGCTATGGTGATTATGAAACAAGTAGAAAAAAAAATTATCTCACTTGACAGCACCATAGAACTTACAAAAGAAGATGCGGACGAGCTTGGTACACCCGGGATAAGCAAACAAATAGGGCAACGATATACGGTTCAATTTTTGCTGGAACAACTCCTTAGTGAATCGAACAATTCCGCATACAGAATGCTTAAACGCCAAACTTCTGAAGAAGAGCTGAGAGGAATCGGTCAGTCTGTGGGACTGGAAACTCTTTTTACACAAGAAGGCAAGCTAGCCGCCAAGGACTACACCAGGCTACTTAGAGCACTATTCACCGCTGGATTTTTAGAACCAGAGCACTCACAAACACTTCTTGAATTAATGCAAAAAAGTGACTACCACGAGCTACTCAAAGCAGGCATACCAGACAGTATTCCCTTTGCCCACAAATGGGGTACTAATATAGAGTTTAAGGTCTATGCAGACTCTGGGATAGTATATGTCCCCAACAGGCCCTACATGCTGTCGGTAATGATTGAGTGCAAAAATGAAAGTCCTGACTTTTGTAAAAGCAATGCAAACAGTCTAACAAAATCCATCGCTGAAAAAACTTTTCAGTACGTCTCAAGCTTTAAATAAACACCCTGTAAACCAAAAGAAACCAAAAGTTATGTTCGCAAAAAAATCCACACCGCTTTCAATACTCTCTGCTCTCCTAAAACAACACCTGGTGTTGATATTTTTGGTTGTTGGCTTGCTTGGTTTTATAAATTCATACAAACAAGCTTCCGCAGCGCAATACCAATTCATCCCCACCTCTCAAAATTTAGTGACTGGTACAGACAGTAATGTTACTTCTGCTACTGCTGCAGCAGCTGGAGGCACAAACATTGGTTCTTGGAAAGCTACTTTAGCAGACGACAACTTCCAGTGGACAGTTACTGGAACAGGCGCTGGAGTAGACGCACAATTAAATATTGATGGGGTAGATTTGAATGGTGCAAACAAAATTGAAATTCAAACAGAAGTGGACCTTGATGCTGCAGTGGCATTGAAAGTACAGATTTGTGACTGGGTGTCTTCTACTAGTGTAGACAGTGCAGCGGACGGACAGTGTAGCACTGGAGGTTGGAGAAGTATTAACACTCAAAACGCCAGTAATGCAGACACGGGCTTAACCACTATTACGACCCCAGTGTCTTTGCGTTGGCATATTTACGATGGCTACTTCACCACCGGATCCACTGGTGGGACAGCTATCTCTACCCCACTTTCAAACTTCATCTCGAGCGATGGAAACAAAAGAATTAAAATTCGTTACTACTCAACCACAGCTTCTGCAGTGATTGACGTGGACTATTTGCGTGCCAATGTTTTCATAGACTCTATCTATCAACCAGCTGGTGTTACCAACTTAACTGTTGGTGGTGGCGCTATGGCTGGTACTTATGTAAATGCTTCCGCTGTTGGCAACTCCACAACCGCTCAAATAGCTGGTGGAGATGATGTGCGTATTACTGTGCCTGGAACAGTGAGTAACCCTGCTGACTTTTACTTTTCCTACAACAACATCAAAACCTACACGGGCATGAACACGATAGTGGTACGTGCTGAATACAGCTGCAGTGTGTCTGATGCAGCAAAAGATATTCGTCCAAAGATATACAATTTTAATTCCACTGCCTGGGAAAACCTGACCACAGCAGCCATTGACTGTTCCACTACAGATGCAGCTGATGTGTGGGCCAAAAACAACGTTACTCTTTCTAACTACATTTCTAACGGAGAAATGCGTGTAGGTTGGTACAGACTCCAAAACAGTACAGATACTATTCGTATTGACTACCAGTATATTATGCTTGGCGTTACCAACACAGACTCTTCTAAATGTGAAATTCCAATTGGCACAGGAACAGCCACTGACTGTACCAACACTAGAGACATAGACACAGAGGTTAGCTCTACTGGTGTCAACATGTCTATTACGGCAGAAGATGAGTCTACCAACATGGGCAGTGGTGAATCTAACTCTTACTATCCTTTTGATATTGACAACGATGCCACTGCGTCTGAAGAGGGTGCAGCAGCCCATATTGCTTTTTCTGTAACTGTACCAAGTAATGCTCAAGTGGTAGGAGATTTGTATGCAGTGAACTTTGCCGGAAGAAGCGCTGGCACCACAGCTGTAGTCTCTGTGGGTATGAAAGACTACTCTGGATACAACACCTCTGCCACTGGTAGTTGGCTTGCAGTTGGTACAACATCCAGTGCCTCTACCATGACTTACACAGACCCTATTACTGCAATGTCTGCTACTGTCTACGGACAACAAATTAACCCTGAAGACTATGTCCACACAGGATTAAATGAAATGAGACTTAGACTTCGCACCTCAACTGACGGCGCATCTACTGACAACAATGTGGTGAAGTGGGACTTTGCTTTTGTAGGATTGCAGTGGATAGAACCGGCAAGTAGCCCAAGCAGAACATACCAATTCATCCCCACCTCTCAAAATTTAGTGACTGGTACAGACAGTAATGTTACTTCTGCTACTGCTGCAGCAGCTGGAGGCACAAACATTGGTTCTTGGAAAGCTACTTTAGCAGACGACAACTTCCAGTGGACAGTTACTGGAACAGGCGCTGGAGTAGACGCACAATTAAATATTGATGGGGTAGATTTGAATGGTGCAAACAAAATTGAAATTCAAACAGAAGTGGACCTTGATGCTGCAGTGGCATTGAAAGTACAGATTTGTGACTGGGTGTCTTCTACTAGTGTAGACAGTGCAGCGGACGGACAGTGTAGCACTGGAGGTTGGAGAAGTATTAACACTCAAAACGCCAGTAATGCAGACACGGGCTTAACCACTATTACGACCCCAGTGTCTTTGCGTTGGCATATTTACGATGGCTACTTCACCACCGGATCCACTGGTGGGACAGCTATCTCTACCCCACTTTCAAACTTCATCTCGAGCGATGGAAACAAAAGAATTAAAATTCGTTACTACTCAACCACAGCTTCTGCAGTGATTGACGTGGACTATTTGCGTGCCAATGTTTTCATAGACTCTATCTATCAACCAGCTGGTGTTACCAACTTAACTGTTGGTGGTGGCGCTATGGCTGGTACTTATGTAAATGCTTCCGCTGTTGGCAACTCCACAACCGCTCAAATAGCTGGTGGAGATGATGTGCGTATTACTGTGCCTGGAACAGTGAGTAACCCTGCTGACTTTTACTTTTCCTACAACAACATCAAAACCTACACGGGCATGAACACGATAGTGGTACGTGCTGAATACAGCTGCAGTGTGTCTGATGCAGCAAAAGATATTCGTCCAAAGATATACAATTTTAATTCCACTGCCTGGGAAAACCTGACCACAGCAGCCATTGACTGTTCCACTACAGATGCAGCTGATGTGTGGGCCAAAAACAACGTTACTCTTTCTAACTACATTTCTAACGGAGAAATGCGTGTAGGTTGGTACAGACTCCAAAACAGTACAGATACTATTCGTATTGACTACCAGTATATTATGCTTGGCGTTACCAACACAGACTCTTCTAAATGTGAAATTCCAATTGGCACAGGAACAGCCACTGACTGTACCAACACTAGAGACATAGACACAGAGGTTAGCTCTACTGGTGTCAACATGTCTATTACGGCAGAAGATGAGTCTACCAACATGGGCAGTGGTGAATCTAACTCTTACTATCCTTTTGATATTGACAACGATGCCACTGCGTCTGAAGAGGGTGCAGCAGCCCATATTGCTTTTTCTGTAACTGTACCAAGTAATGCTCAAGTGGTAGGAGATTTGTATGCAGTGAACTTTGCCGGAAGAAGCGCTGGCACCACAGCTGTAGTCTCTGTGGGTATGAAAGACTACTCTGGATACAACACCTCTGCCACTGGTAGTTGGCTTGCAGTTGGTACAACATCCAGTGCCTCTACCATGACTTACACAGACCCTATTACTGCAATGTCTGCTACTGTCTACGGACAACAAATTAACCCTGAAGACTATGTCCACACAGGATTAAATGAAATGAGACTTAGACTTCGCACCTCAACTGACGGCGCATCTACTGACAACAATGTGGTGAAGTGGGACTTTGCTTTTGTAGGATTGCAGTGGATAGATACCAGCACCTTTACAATACAAGGATCATGCAAGCAAGTAGACAGAACAACAAATTGCTCAAATGGTTCCACGGTCAAATATGCTTTAAACGGAGTTGTTCAGCCAACCACCACCACAAGTAGCTCTGGAACTTTTACGCTTACAACCAATGCTCCATCAAATAATTCTATTGTAACTGTATACATTGACGGCGCAGCTGACTCTAGTGAGGCAGTAGCAGTTACCAAATACGACGGCACCGGCACAATTAGCAGCATGTCTTTATTTGAAAAACATTTGTCTATTGGAAGCGGGGACAACGCCAGCATTAGTAACGCCGACCTGTCCACTGGGTGGGTAAACGACGAAGACGTGTTTTATTCTGTGGCTTCCAGCAACCTTACATTAGACGAGGGAACAAACAATAGTGGACAAAGTCTTTATATTAGCTCGGGCAACACTTATGCCCCAGGAGGAACCGTGACACTTGCCGGCTCTTGGGTAAATGCCGGCACGTTTACACATGGATCTTCTAGAGTAATATTAGATGGAACCACCACAGGCTACACTATTACAGCAGGAGGAAGTAGCTTCTATTCTTTACTACTCGCTGGAAGCGGAGGAGAATGGACACTCCAAGACAACATGACTGTGACCAACATACTATCTGTAAGTTCTGGAACACTAAACGCTGGAAGCAACACAATCACATTAAGCGGTTCAGGCGCTCAACCCGGACTAGACTCATGGTGTAGTGACAATACTGGCATTACCTGTACCACGTCTTGGCTTACCAGAAAAAAGATTACTTTGAATAACTCGGCTTCTACAGAAAACCTAACCAATTTCCCTGTTTTAATACAGCTGTCCTCCAGCAATATTGACTACAGTAAAACCCAAAATAGTGGCCAAGATATCCGTTTTGTAGACCCTTCAGACAATACCACTGTACTTGACCATGAAATAGAAACCTGGAACGAGAGTGGTACTTCTTATGTTTGGGTTAGGGTGCCTCAAATAGACTTTGGGTCGGTAACCGATTATATTTGGATGTATTATGATAACGCCGCGGCCAGTGACGGGCAAAACGCCACAGGTGTATGGGACAGCAACTCAAAAGCAGTGTGGCACATGAAAGAAACTCCGACCGCAAACCTTGCTGATAGCACATCCAACATAAATAGTGCAACTACTACCACACTAGTATCAGGAGATCAAATAACTGGAAAAATAGGAGGAGCGATTAATTTTAGTTCTTCTGGAAAATACGCCTATGTTGCAGATGCCAACAGTCTGGACTTTTCTACAGCGATGACTATAGATTTTTGGCAAAATAGCACCAACGTGGGCAACAACAACCAAATGATGGGGAAATGGTATGACCCAGGATTTACTCAATATTCTTGGTATGTGTTTGGTCAGAACACGGACGAACTGGCAATTCAAGTGGACACCAATGGTGACCCTTTTACCCAAGAATGTATAGCTGTAACCTCTACAGCCAACTTATCCAGCAACACATGGAACCATATAGTTATAACGCTGAACAGCACAGGAATAATTTTTTACGTTAATGGCGCTGCTGTTACATCATCAACAGTCACAGGTAACTGCTCTTCTTTAACTATTAAGTCAGGAACAGCACCAGTAAACCTTGGTGGTGTAGAAAACGGACAAGCCACCACTGTGCAGAAAAATGACGAGGTAAGACTTTCTAACAGCGCAAGATCTGCGGAGTGGATTGAAGCAGAGTACCTGTTTGAAAACGATAACAGTAAATATAGTTTTGGCTTAGCCGAAACCCAAGGAAGCGTACCTTTTTCTGTGGGTAGCGGGACATTTAACTCGGGCACGTCAACAGTCAACTTTACATCCGGAAGCGCCACCACCATACCAGCCAACACATACTACAATTTAGGGATTAAGCCTGGAGCAAACAGTACCACCCACACCGTTGAATCCGGAACCCTTACTGTAGAAGGAACACTTACCCTAGGTAATGGAACCAATACAGGTGCCACCATACAATTCAACACTTACGACCCAGTGGTGACAATCACGGGAGGATTAACAATCAACAACAACACTACGCTAGAAGCATCCAGTTCGGCAGATCTTACAATTGGGGGCAACTTTACAAACTCAGGAGTATTTACACACAACAACGGAACAGTTGTTTTCAACACGACAACTACAAGCAATATTACTGGAGCAACCACATTTTACAACTTTACAAGCACTACTGGGGGTAAAATCCTTCAGTTTGGCAATGGATCCACCTTTGTTTTCACAAACACAATGACTGTAACTGGAGAATCAGGAAACCCAATCAGTATCCAGTCGGACTCTGCTGGAAACCAATGGCTGGTCACTTTCAGTACTTCACAATCCTCTATTTCATGGGTAAACTTAAAAGATAGTGGATGCAGCAGCAGCCAATCGGTCAACTCTACCCAACAAACAATCTTCGGACAAGGAAACAATGGAACGTGCTGGAACCTAATACTAAGAGGTGGGGGCACCAGCAATAATGCAGTAGATGGTGGCAGTGGCGGATCGGGTAGTAGTAGTGGTGGTGGTGGAGCAGGTGGAG
>CAZGEB010000001.1:0-19978 GCA_964524915.1 uncultured Candidatus Saccharibacteria bacterium | reverse complement strand
GCCAGCCCTTAAAAAAATAATCGGTCAAAATAATAAAAGTCGTGTTTTTACACGGCTTTTATTATTTATACACAAATGTTCACATGTTATCCACAGGGGGTATACAATATGGCTTATATAAGCCAATTACTTAGCTGTGTACATGTTGATAAACTCTTGATAAAATGGCATTTAACCAATATTTAGCAAACAAAATCTAGAAAATCTATATATGACCGACCAAGAACTCTGGCAATCCATCCTCGGAACCATGGAATTATCTGTATCCAAAGCCTACTACAATACTTGGTTAAAACAAACCTCTATAGTAGAAAACACCAGCGGGACAATAGTTATCGGAGTGCCAAGTCTTTACCATAAAAACTGGATCTCGGAAAAATATCAAGCAACCATCCTGGCAGCCCTTAAGAAAATCGCCCCAGAAATACAAAGAATAGAATACCGCATAGGGCCCCAAAACCAAGACAATAAAAACAACCAAAACTCAAACACCCAAGACAAAAGACCTAGCCAGCAACAAAACACTGCCCCAGCTCCTGACTTACTTAACTCTGGACTGAATCCTACCTATAAATTTGAGACTCTGATTATTGGCAAAAACAACGAACTAGCCCATGCTGCTTCTATAGCAGTGGCCAAAAATCCCGGCACGCACTACAACCCGCTATTTATTTATGGAGGTGTAGGACTGGGAAAAACTCACTTAATGCAAGCGGTGGGTCACAATTTTCTCCAAGCAAACCCTAGAGCCAATGTACTCTATGTATCTTGCGAAAAATTCACCAATGATTACGTCAACTCTATAAAAAACCAAAGAATAGACGAATTTAAAAGAAGATACAGAAACGTAGAAATGCTTTTAATGGACGATGTGCAGTTTATTGCTGGAAAAGAACAAACTCAGGAAGAATTTTTCCATACTTTTAATGAAATTAGAGACAGGTCCAGACAGATCATCCTCACCGCAGACAGACAGCCCAAAGATATCCCTGGAATAGAACAAAGATTGATCAGTAGGTTTGAGTGGGGGATGGTGGTAGATATTCAGCCACCAAACTTTGAGATGCGGCTAGCGATATTAAACAGTAAAGTTGCCAAAAGAAATGCCAAAGTTGACCAAGAGGTTTTGGGTTACATAGCAGAACAAATTCAAAGTAATGTAAGAGAGCTGGAAGGGGTATTAAACAGACTGCTTGTCTACCAAGACATGAACCATTGCGTGTTGAATTTGGGCCAAACCAAAGAAATGCTAGAAAATTTGATTGGTGCCAAGAAAAAAACACTGACTATCAAAAAAATCGCTTCCCTGACCGCAGAATTTTACAACGTTACTTTGGAGGATTTAATCAAACAATCCAGAAGAAAGGAGTTTGTAACCCCAAGACAAATGGCCATGTACTTGTCTAGAAAAGAGTTAGGCTCATCACTTCCTGTTATCGGCGATTTCTTTGGGGGAAGAGATCACACCACTGTTCTGCATGCTGTAGAAAAATTAGAAAAAGAAATCACTGGCAATAAACCCGCCAAACAACAAGTGGATCTACTTGTGGAAAAGCTGTATAACTCGTAGACAATTTGGGCACTTATTCACAGATAAAATTCAAGTGTAAGAAGACCCACAAAACCCCAAGCACTTATCAACAAAATTAAAAAGACTTATTCACAGACAAAAAACTGCTTTTGAGTAATAGGGACAGAAAGAACAAAGCTTTGTCCACTTTTCAACCGCCCTTATTATGGTTATTAATTCTTAAATAAAAATACTATTATTATGAAATTCGTTTGTCTTGTAGAAAAACTCAAAAGCACAGTTTCTGGGGTGAGTAAAATTATTCCAACAAACCCAAGTCTGCCGAGTTTGTCTGGAATCCTGATCGCAACTCACGACGGAAAGATTACCTGTACCGCAACCAACTTGGAAATGACCATTCAGTCAGATGTATTTGGAAATGTAGAATCTGAAGGGGTAGTGTGTGTACCAGCCAGAATATTAAACGAGCTTTGCCAGTCTATTCCAGGCCAGCAGGTAACTCTGGAAATGAACGGACAAGTGCTAAAAATATTTACAGAAAAATTTAAAGCAGAGATAAATGTTTTGCCCGCTGAAGAATTTCCTGTGATCAAAGATATGTTTGAGGGGGCGGCGATGACAGTCGAGGCGGAAAAGTTTAAGTCTGCTTTGGACTCCGTAGTTTTTGCTGCTGCTCAAGGTGAGTCACAGCCAGAAATCTCTTCAGTTTTGTTTCGCCACTCCGACAATGCCCTTGTACTGGCCGCCACAGACCGCTACAGGCTCGCAGAAGCGAGAATTGAGGATGTAGGAGCATTTGACTGGCAAGATGTCTTGCTACCGGCCAAGGGGGCCCTAGAGGCTTCTAGGCTAGTAAACTTAGGCGATGGAAATGTGGAGGTTGGTTTTACTGAACAACAGTTTTGGTGGAAAAGGGGGAGTGTGAAAATGTCTAGTAGGGTGATTAGCGGACAATTTCCAGCCTATGAAGCTATTTTAAACACCGAGAACACCACCAAAATTACTTTGGATAGGCTGGGTCTTCTAGACGCTATTCGTGCGAGTGCAGTTTTCGCCAGGGGTAAAGGAAATATTAGGCTTTCTTTTTCTGGAGGTGAAATGCAAATTTCTTCTGGAAAGGAAATGGAAGGGGAGAGTCTGGCCACTATTTCAGCTAGCGGCGAAGGACAGTGGTCCGGATCTGTACTTTTGGGGTATAGATATCTTTTGGAAGGCTTGAATGCTTTAAGTGATCAAGAAGTTTATTTGTATATTGCAGCAGAAAATTCGCCAGTGCGAATAGAAGGTAGTGATGGAAATACTTACCGATATGTAATTATGCCTATAAGAGAATAAATTATGAAAATCAATAGCCTGTCTTTACAGAATTTTAGAAATTATCCCGAGCTCTTTTTGTCCATCACAAGTGATATGGTGATCTTGACTGGCCCTAACGCAGTTGGTAAAACCAATTTTGTGGAAGCTATTTATTTTGCTTCTGTTTTTAAATCTTTTCGTGATGACGCGGAATATGTGTTCTTGAAAGGCACAAATAATATTCGTATTTCTGTAGTAGTAGAAAAAAAAGGCGAAACTCATGAGTTAGATGTTTTCTTGGATAGGAGAGAGCGAATTTATGCCAACTTCAAAGTAGATGGCGTGAGGGTCACCAGAAAACAAGCCCAAGGTTTTTTGCGAGTAGTGGTTTTTGAACCCAGAGATGTAGATCTTTTTGGTAAGAGTCCAGAAGTGCGCCGGAAATATTTAAGCATGGTTTTGTCGCAAAGTAGTATCCAGCATTTAGACGATCTAAATGCCTACAAAAAAGTTTTATCCCAAAAGCAAAAACTTTTATCTGAAGGCAGAAATACAGGAAATTTATCCGAAGACCTATCTTCTTGGAATGAACAGTTGATAAAATATGGCTCAAATATTATTTTGGCGAGAAAAGAATTTGTAAAATTTTTAAACCAACACCTTTCCGAAGTTTATAGTGGTATCACTGGTTTTCATCGTCCAGTAGATGTGAATTACGACACCTTGGAAGGCGAGACTTTGGCGGAAATTGAAAATGCTTTTAGGGAGAAATTAGTCAAGATGGCAGACAGGGAAATTGCAAGTGGCCTGGCTTTGGTGGGCCCGCACAAAGACGATTTTCGCCTACATAGTGACGGTGTTTACTTGGCACCTTTTTCTTCTAGAGGTGAACTTCGTAGTCAAGTTTTGGCTTTGAAAATTTTGGAACTAGAGTACTTGTCCGATGGAGACGACAAGCCGATTCTTTTACTGGATGATGTTTTGTCTGAGCTGGATGAATCCCGCCGCACTTATTTTTTGAAGTATTTACAAGGGCGTTTTCAAACTTTCATCACCACTACACACCCACTCGAACTCGCCGCCCAACATGTCACCTTAAGCCCCGGCGCGGAAGATGTAAGATAGAAATAATATTAAATTTAAAAGACACTAGTTTTCTAGTGTCTTTAATGTTAAAAAACTTAGTGATGTGTGGTGGAATGGGGCGGCGTTTTGTTTAGGGTTGTCGCATGCGTTTCTGAGGTTGTCTGTTACTTAGTATTTGTCTGCTTGGTTCTCACCTGGTAATGATTCCCAAATTTGTTCAAATACGACTCTTTGTGTGTTTGCTAGCGCGCTGTTTTCGGTAATTATCGTATACATTTCTTTTCCTGACCCTGAGAATAAATATACTGTATCTTTCCATATTCCGAACTCAGTATGTACAGGGTGGGTTGGATTCTTTAGGTTTTTAACCTGGTAATTTGGGTTTCCCAGGGCCCGTATTTGTTTTATACATGCTTTTTGGGTGGGGCCGTCTCCACAAATGATTTCGCGGCAGTGACAACGTTTGTTCTTCATCACCTTAAACCATAAATCGACTTTTGCCGGTTTTTGGTAAAAGAATTCTGAGTTGCCAAAATATAAAGCTTCTTTGCCGCTCTGTACGTATTCACGCACTTCGTCGGCAATGCGGTCGTAGACCTGGTAGTCTTCGTGTACGCTGACGACCGGTTTATGTTTTTTGTCTCGGTAAGCTCCTGTTAGTGTTGGAAGAGCCGATTCATATTCTTTTTGGAGCAATTCAATCCCAGAGGCTATTCTTTTTGGGTTGAGTGGTCGGTAATGAGCTCCACGCCTGGTTTTCATGATGTCCACAAGGCCACGCTTTACCAACCCTTCTAAAACAAGATAGGTGCTTGGTCGCTTTATGTTGGCACGCCTCGCAATTGTGGCCACGCTTGCATCTCCGAGTTGAAGGCTGGCGATATAGACATCAATTTCTTTTGGCGACAATCCATACCTGCTTAAAAAAGACAAGACTTCTTTCATAAGCAGGATGATACAACGTTCTTTATTAGTATGTCAAGATTTATAACAACAATATAAGCTTTTATCTATAAAACCTTTTATTATAAGGGTTGTTTAGATAATATTATTGACATAATTTATGGACAATGTAATCTTGATTATGAAAACACGGCGCAGCCAGGTGTGCTGAGTGTTTGGTAAATTATTAAATATTGAAAATATGAATTTTACAAAAGAACAAAGAGATCTTGGTGTGCAGCGTATCAATGCATACGACTTTGAATTTCTTCGTGAAAGGTATGTTGGTGAACACCCGATTTTCGCTTCCAGCTTTAACGAAGCCGTTGAGGAATTGAAAAGGTTTTTTATGCTCACTTTCTCTGCAAGGGGTCCTCTTGCCGCCATGAGTCATGCGGTAGATGAGCTGTGGCATTTGTTTATTATGCATACCCCACAATATTATTCATTTTGCCTAGATATCTTTGGAGAGTACTTGCATCATCAGCCTCGTTCTGCGGCAATTCCTGTGCCCGCTTCGGCAATTTCTAATTTTTATTTAGAGTACCCGAAACATTTTGGCTCCGTTCCGGAGATTTGGTTTGATGATATTCCAGCCAGTGATCGTGTCGCGGTAGCTGCCGGGCAAGTGCCTTCTACTGTTGTTGCCTTAAAGTGGTCTGGGTGGCCTGGGTGGGGTAAGGCCGTGGATTCTTTTATGGGACTGTATCGGTCCAAATAAAATCTATTTAAAGAGGCTTCTTTGTGTATTAGTGTTGCGTCTTTTAAATAAAGCACGACGTACAAAAGCAGTTTTTGAAAAGTATTTTTCGTTTATAAATTTTAAAGACACTAGAGATCTAGTGTCTTTAAAATTATCGCTGTAATTTAACTTTGCTCCCGGGGCGTGCATCTATCCAGTATGGTTCATCTTTTTTGGGAATCAGCCTTTTTGCTACGAGTAATGCTTCGGAGGTATGTAAAAGTTTATCCATCAAAACATAACTTTTTGCTAAATCTTGCTCCGTCATTATTCTTTTTAATGAACTTAAATATCCTTTGGGTAAGACTTTTTGCTTGGACTGCAGGCGGTACAGGTGCTTTTCATATATTGGATAATTTTTGTTTACCATCAGCATCATTGTCATGATCAGCTGCAGAAATTTAAGTTTACTTACAGAGCCATAAAAGACATCTTTTCTTTTGGTTGCTGTTTTATACCTATCCATCAGCTCAAATACGGCTTCGGCAAAAAGCCAGTTGATTTTTTCTTTGTATATTTTAGTCGGATACCAACTTATTTGTCTTTGTATTTTTGTTAAAACTTTATTTGGGTCATGTAAAATAATCCCACCCGCAAACTCTCTTATTTTTAAGTCGTCTTGCCAGCTAGTTAGCTGTTGTAATTGTTCAAAATTAGTATTGTAAAATATTTGAATTTGTCGGTCGTATTGTTTGAATTCAGCTTTAAAAGACTTGAGTTTGTCTCGGTGTTCAGTCTGTAATGATTCAGGAAAAATAATGCTTATATCAATATCGCTTTTGTCGTCATAAAGACCATAACTTATAGATCCGATAAGTGCGACCGAGACCTTGTCTTTGGTTTCTGGAAAATGTCTAAAGAGGTTATTTTGAAGAAAGTCTTGTTTTATTGTTTTAGCTATTTGTTTCGGCGATAGTTTGTTTAATTTTTGTAACATATAGAGTGCTTAGTGGCTTCATGAATAGTATAAACCTTTTGCTTAATCGAATAAAGTTTTCTATGTTTAGGAGTTGATAAACAAAAAGACGATCCGCAAAAGTGGAACACAAGGAATCAAGGGTGCTTTGACCAGCTAAATTTACAGCGGCCAAAACCCCCGCATGTTCTGTTTTTATGTTCATACAATGTACCGCTCAAATCCGCAAGTTGTTACGCCTTGGCTCAAATATATTGTGTCAAAAAATGCTAAATGTGGGTATTTTCAGTTATTTAAAAACAGTGTATCATATAATTGAACTTTCGAATTTATCTGTAAAACAATGAGCTTTAAAAGGATATTTTTCCGGGAGACACAACCTCCTACAGAAACACCACCTGAGACAACACTCAATATGGAAGAGGCAACTACAGTCTTATTTAACTGTTTTGCGTTGTCACAAGGAGACAATGTGGTGCTAAGATTTATTTATGCAGTTTACCGTAATGCATACGGCAGACATATTCTCCCGAAAAATTTTACCAAGCCCAAAAAAGCCCCCAAAAGCATCGCTGATTATGCATCTAATCCAGATACCCACATAAGCAGAAGCCGTAGATTAAATAATTATAAAGATACTCTTAAGATTGCGACAAGAGAAGCTCAAATCTTTAAGATTATATTAGAAAGCCCCGAGGTATTAACATCGCTTGGTGTAAATGAAAAATTTAGAAGGGATGATATCCCAGATCCAATTTTTATCAAGCCAGAAGAGCAGATTGTTTTGCATATGTTAGATACTGACATAATAAGATCTAGAAGGGGTTTACCAATAAAGTTTTTTCCTCTCATTCTCAGAGCTAACCACCCCAGCGCATACGAAGCTATTTTAAATCAGATTAATATAGAGCAGGTTCTTGCAGAGCTTGGGGTGATAGCGGCAAAACCCTCTAAATTCAATCCCAGAAGCAGTAGCGCAGAAAAATATCTTGAAAAATATGATTACTTACAAAAAATCCAGCAATTAAAAATAACGAAAAACACCTTATAAAAATCAAAGTTTGCCAAGACTATCTTTGATTGGGGGCTGTGTGTTTATTTTCTCAAATCAAAAAACACTGGGATCCCAGTGTTTTTAAAATAATAGATTTTTTGTAATCTTTTATCGTTCTAGATCAGCCAGAACCTTTTCTAGATAATTTGGATTCCCACTCCTGTATACCTTCTGCCTTGTTTGATTCATGATTCGGAATTGGAATTTATTGGTAGTGGAAAACAAGACGGGTGGACGACTTATTTGGAACTTGTGAGAAAGATTTACAATTTAAACGTAAAAAATAGTTTTAACTTATAAATTTAAGTCACCAATGTCTAGACCCAAATCTTCCAGCCTTTCAATAGCCTCCTCGGTGTCACCACTAGAATAATCGTCTGATATCTCTTCAACTAGTCGGTCTTCGTCTACGGCTTGCTTTTCTTCGTCATCTAATTCATCCCAACTTAAACTAGGATTAAGCCATTTTTCTGCCGCTGCTTTTACTTTTTTAATTTCTTGATGAATCTCATTTAAATCTAAGTCTTTGTCTATTAAAGTAAAAACGGTTGTTGTGGGGTCATAATGCCTGATCCAGACAGCGTTACTGACCTTTAGTTTATCTTTCGGGCCAATATTATTATCTAAAATTCCCGCATTGCCATTCTTTTCGTCAATCCACTTTTTTAGGTATTCATCATAATGGTCTAAAACATCGCGAAACTTTCTCTCTTTAAGTTTTAAATTGTCCTGCAAGTTTAATATGTCAGCCAAGGTCTTATTGAGCACATTTTTAGCTAAGGCAGGTGACCATAATAATCTGGATATCACAGCGCTATGAGTTAGAAAAGAATGGATAGAGGAAAATGTTGCCGCATTATTACCACTACTTTTTTTCAAAATATTTTCAAAAGCAATTTCTGTAAACTTTGCTTGATTTACTATCTCCAATATTCCCATTTTCGAAACCAGGTCTCTTTTTTGCATATATTAAAATTTTAATGCCCACCAGGTAAATTGAAAACTAATTTGTTTTAATTATAGCTTTTATTAAAATACGATGCCATGAGAATAAAATTATGGAAAACTTAACTCGTATTAATAAAACCAAACTAAAAACCCCATTCCGGGGAATGAGGTTGTTAGTGGTAGCGCTACGGAGAATCGAACTCCGATTTAGTGGATGAAAACCACTTGTCCTAGCCATTAGACGATAGCGCCTTGATGAATTCTTGCTTTGCTGAATAACTTTTCTTTAGCCTTATCTGTAAATTCTTTATATCCTATTAATTTGTAAGGTATATGAGCTTTTATAGATTTTGCTTTACGCACTTGTCCTAAACCTTAGACAGCCTGTCCGCCTTTGGCGGAATAGCGCCTTGGGTTTACGAAAACCTTTATTTTTCGGTAGAAATACTTAAATTTTTAGCCGAACAAAATATATTATAACAGCTTTGTTTGAATTTGTCATCAGCCGATTTTTGCTTGTATTTCGGGTGATTATTACTCTAGAATGACGGTCTGCTTATTCTGGACCGCTTTGTATTTTGTGTTATCATTTTAAAATGATTTCTCCTAAAATAAAAAGGTTTTTGGTGGATGTCTTGGTTTTGAACTGCTTTATTATTCTTGTTGCTTTTTTGGTGGAGGTGGTATTGTCTGGTATTCCATTTTCCGTTTTTTGGCGAGGTCGTTTAACTATGGTCTTGCCAAACATACTTACAATTGAGCTATACAATAAAACTAGAAATTTATTAGATCAAAAGCTTGCCTTTGGCGGACTATCTAGTTATTCCAGGCAGTTTATCAGGGATGTTTTTGCGTTTATAATTTTTCGTGTGCCGCTGGGTTTTGCGGTGCTGCTTTTCTTGGGCGCCCCAATGCATAAAGTTTTGATGGCGTGTTTGGCTGCTACTGTGGTCGCGGGTTTTAGTGGAAGACCTTATGGGATAGTTTTGGATAAGGCGAGGGCCTTTTTTGGGGTGAGGGCTTGACTTTTTGAGTAGTTGACGTATACTTGACTAGTCAAGTATATATTTAAACTCAATCTTATGAAACTACAAAAACAATTGAAACTGCTGCTACTCGTCTCTAGGATTTATGCCTCTGCTAGTAGGAGGTTTAGTGTACAGGGGTTGGGGCTCGGGGATTTTTTGGTTTTGCATTATTTGGCAATTTCTCCAGATCAAAAAATGCGCCCGGTGGACTTGGCGGAAAAACTTGGCATGACTGCTTCTGGTGTCACGCGCATACTGCTACCTATGGAGAAAATCGGTTTAATCAAAAGACTTACAGAAAAACAAGATGGGCGAGTCAGCTATGCAGCCTTGGCCTCTTCTGGTAAAAGGATTCTGGAAGAGTCTCTAGAAAGGGCGGAACTTTTGAGTGAAGAAATTTGTTTGAGTAGCAAAAGTGATCTCGAAGAAGTTTTGGAGATACTGCAAAAATTAGCTTAATCGTTTTTTCTCTTAATGTTTTCTTTCTTTGATTTTTATTTAAAAAACACCCCGCCACAGGCGGGGTGTGTTTGGTTTAGCCTAAAATTTTAAATGTTTTTAAAGGTTTTATGTAGAAGTTGATGAAGAAAAATTGTTTGAGATGTTTGAGTTTGATTCTGGCCTTGTGGGTGAGTTTTCTTTGTTTGATGGACTCGGTTATGTACGATGGCAGGAAATAAAAGGCGCGTTTGTCTTGTTTGGTTTTTTCTTTGCAGCCCTCTACACACAAAAAAGCATCTCCTTTTTTTATTTCACATTCTTCACAGGCGATTTGCTGTCTGTGGCAGTCCATGTTGTGACAGTTGGTAAAGCGCTCTTGTGGCTTCTGGCAAATCATGCATTTACCGACCACTTTATGTTTTGGATCGTCTGTATAAAAGCCCATAGCGAGGCGGTTGTCAAAGACATAGAGTTTGCCTAGGAAATTTTCATTGGGGTACTTTTCCATATAGCTGACAATGCCGCCGTCTAATTGGTAGACGTCAGTAAATCCATTGGCCACCAAATATCCAGAAGCTTTTTCGCAGCGGACTCCGCCAGTACAGACTGTAACCACGGTTTTGTTTTTCAGGTGCTCAATAGACTTTAAAAATTTTGGTAAATCTCTGAAATTATCCATAGGAGGCTGGATGGAATTTTCAAAATGCCCAACTTGATGCTCATAGGCATTGCGCATGTCTACGATAAAAAATTCTTTGCCAGAATTCAGCAGCTCGTGCATGGCAGCAGGGGAGAGTCTTTTGCCGGTAGTGACATTTGGGTCAACGTCACATTTTCCCAAGCCAAAAGAAACGATCTCGTGACGCACCTTTACAGAGGTTTTGGGGAATGCAGAGCCTGTCCCAGGGCTTCTTTTGATGTGGGTGCTATGAAACCTTGGGTCTTGTAAAAACTCCTTTAAATAGGCTTCTACGGCTTCACGGGTGCCTTCTAGAGTGGCATTGATGCCTTCGCTGGCCACTATGGTGCGACCTTTTAAATTTAGCCGTGTTTGTAGTTGCTTTTGAAAATCACGATATTTTTCCGGGTTTTCTATACGGACGTATTTATAGAAAAGGATGATTTCAAAAGGATTGGTTTCTTGGTCTGTCATAATATGGGTATTTTAGCAAAAAATCAGAATTTTGACATTATCAATATTTTTTATATCATGACTCATACTTTTATTATTGCGGGGTAGTCAGGGTTTACAAGAAACAAACCAAATAAAACTAGATTGCTTCGTCGCCAAACCTCCTCGCAATGACAGAACAGGTCTATATGTGACAGTCCTATATAATATAAGCATGTATTATTTTTATTTATTTGAGTGCCGGGATGGCAGCTTCTACGCTGGGTCTACAAAAGATTTAGAGGAAAGAGAAAAAAAGCACAATTCTGGCAAGGGGGCTATTTATACTCGCACTCACGGCGGCGGCAAGATTATTTATTTTGAAAAATTTGCTACTTGGGGAGAGGCACTAAGGCGAGAAGCAGAAGTGAAGAAGTGGAGGAGAAGCAAAAAACTTACTTTGATAAATGAGTCACGGATGCCTTCAGATGATAATTAGTTTTAAAAAAACCAGCTCACCAGAACTGGTTTTTTAGTGTAAATAATTAAGTTTAGCTGTTAGCCTAGAAAGAGTTGATCTAGAAAAGCTTGGAGTTTTTCTTTGGAGGCGTAACCTGTAATTTTTTCTGTTTCCTTGTTCTGCTCTAGTTGTTTTTTGAAGTCGTGAGAAACTAATTCTTTATAAATATTTTTTGCCCAGGTGTTTTTGGGGTCATCTAGCAGTAAGTGGATTAAATTTCTTTTCTTCAGGTAAGAAATGTTTAATTCTTCTTGCCCTGGCAGCATGAAAGGAATGAAACAGGGGAGTTGCCATTGCATGCTTTCGGCTATGGATAGTCCGCCCGGCTTGGTGATGAAAGCGTCGCTGATAGCGTATAGCTCGTGCATATTTTCATACCACCCTAGAATTGTCCACTCCTGGCCGGCTGCTTCTTTTTTCATCACCTCTTGCTGTGTGATATTTTTTCCGCAGACTACCACTACGCTAATATTTATACTATCTTTCTTTCCCAATTCTACTACTTGGCGGATAGAGGAGGTGATGATGGAAAAGTCTACCCAGGCCGTAGAGCCAGCCCCCAAAAGCAAAACTTTGCTACTTTGCGGGATGCCGAGTTTGTTTTTGATTTCTCCTGTATTAATCTCTGGTCTAGGCTTGGTCCAAAGCCCAGAGACTGCAATCATTTTTGGGTCAAATCCTTTGCGGATGAGGATGTTTTTTTGCTCTTCAGTGTTGATCAAAAATCCATCGCTATTTTTATAGCTCCAGGCTGGGTGAAAGTGGTAATCACTGAATGCGGTGATCCATTTGCCTTGCCATGCGTCGGATTTTTTGATGACTGACATGACAGAAGAAGGGGAGATCTGTGTGGTCAGAATTAAATTCGGATTTACTTCTTTGATTATTTGCAAAAATTGAGCTGTGTACTTTTTCGCCGCCAAGCCAAAAAAGGGTTTGGTAAAAACATACCCCCAATTATACAGCCATTTCCAAATAAAGGGTGTGTAAATATTTATTAGCGAGTGAATTTTTAAAAACCATTTAAGTGACGCGTCATTATTTCCTGCTGTTTGCAGGGCGTCCCTCATTTCTACTTGCCAGCCCAAGCTTTCAAACCAGTAGCCAATATTTTGGGCGATAGCTTTGTGTCCAATGGTGTGAGCTGTGTAGAAAATGAGGATTTTTTTCATAAACTTATTTTTTGTTAGCCCCAATTCTCTTGATAAATTTTAGAGCAACCCAGATAGATAGGCTTCCAACAATTACGACAAGGATCAAAAGTCCAGCTAGGGCGGTAGTAATGAGTTCCCAGGGGATGACCCAAAATGATATGTGGGCCTTGGTTTGGACTGGTTCTTTTTCTCCGTAATTGAGGGTGAGGTTGGCCGTGTATCTGCCCAAGGAGAAATATTTGGCTTCATGTTTCACTCGATTCCAAAAACCATGAGGCATTTCTGGTGGCACTTCGGAGTCTTTGGTTTGAGTTTCTCCTTTGCTGGTAAACCATTGAATTTCAAATTTTCTGATGGATTTTGGCAGTACATTATTGCCGTCTGGGTTTGCTGGAACTATTTGTGATGTCTGACCGAAAATGTTTTCTATCACAATATCGCCCAAAGGCTTAACCCACGAGTCGCCTTGGTTTTGGAAACGATAATAGAAATCTATTGGCAAAGATTTGAACCAATGCTTTTTATTTTTGGTATTAAATTCTAAAATATCCGCGCCTTCTTGAAAGTCACCGTTGACTCGCAAGAGGATAAGTGTGCCAACTTCTGCTTGTACTGAGATGTTTGGCTGTTCGCCAGACTCAGGTGTTTGTGGGTTGGATCCAATAGAGAAAACCCCAGCAAAATAACCGCCCGGGTCGGCGTCTTTGGGGATATGGATGTCAAAACCAATGTCTTTTCTTTCTAGGGCACCGAGGACTGCCTCGGGTGTTTCGTTTTGTATCCAAGATGACAAGCCGTCTGTTTTTTTGACAAATTTTGGCTGTCCATCTTCGCCTTGAGATTCAAAATCGGCAAAGTCTATAGTAAATGCTTGAGGTTTTCTGGCTTCATTGTAGAGCTCGAATTCGGTATGTACTGTACTTCCTGGATCGCCGGAAAGCTCTAGTCTAACTGGAGAGGAGGTAAGGGCTGATGATGTGTGAAAATTTAGGAAAAAAGCTAGAGCGAGAATGGTCAGACAGGAGAATATTTTTGCTGCTTTAGGCATATTTTTTAAGAAGCCATTTATTATATCCAGACAGGCATAAGTATAGCAAAACCGTGGCGCCCATGGCTATAGCGAGTTTTTCTCCTATTTTTGTGATGGGAAAAATCCAGACCGAGTATTCATTCCTAGCTTCTAATTTGGGGTCGCTTCCGTAGTAGACAATAGAGGAAATTTTGTATCTACCGAACAAAAATTTATTAATTTTTGTGCTAAATGTCCTCTCGGTTTCTGGCATGACTATATTGGCATCTTTATTGATTTGGTTAGATGATACCAGCCTGCCCATCCAATTGTAAATATTTACATCTCCCTTGGGTGATAGGTGGGTGTTGCCAGTATTGTGAAAAGTGGTTTCTATACTGAATGGGATATTGGAAATTAAAGATTTTTGGTTTTGTGAAATATTACCACTGATTACCCCTTTGCCATAGCGCAAGATGATTAAAGAGCCCAGTTTTTTTGCAACCTTAACTTGACCATTAACCCCGCCTGCTTCTTCTGCAAACAGTATGCCAGCGAAATGGCTTCCGTGGGTGGCATTTTCTGGAGGTGAGATTTGGAATTCTATGGTAGTTGAGCTCTTGGGTGGAAGTTTTAGCTCTGGCTGTTTGGTGATTTCTATCCAATTCGCCAAAGAGTAAGGGTTTGGAGTTGTAGATTCTGTTTCCAAAAATCTGACTTGTCCTTCACCACCACTTGGAATAAAATCTTGTATGGAGTAAGAAATATTTTTGCTTTGCTCGCCTTGATTGGTTATGGTGATTTGACCATTTGCGGTTTTGCCTGTGATGATTTCTATTTCATTTAAAAAAGGGCTAATAGATAAAGTGCCCTCCCTGAGGAAGTTGTTTTCTGCGGCTTTTGAATTGAGTGGGGCGATGATATAGGCGAGCACGCAAAACAAAAAAGCAAGGGTTGCAAAGTGCGGTTTTTTATTCATAACTTTTGTCGGCGACTATTTTTGGTCTATTAAAGTCGGGTTTTAAGCACCGGTGGTTGTTTTAGTAGATAGCTGTGGTGACGTAAGTGATTTTGTTTTGATAGTTTCCAGCGGCTTGGGTAATGCCGACTTGTAGTTTGTATGTAACTGTGGTTTCTTCTGCGGTTGCAGGCCCAGTTGCACAGGCGATTTCATAGTAGCTGGTGTCTAATCTTGCCCAGGAATTATTAGGCGAAAATCTTCCACTGGTGCCAGTGCACAGAGATTCGTCAGTGGTGTGGTAACCAAATCTTCCATCAGTAAATCCAGCTGGCCAGGTGTCTGGGGAAGCGTTTGTGCCACTCACTTGTGAGATGGTTTCGCTTCCGCCATCCCTGGTGAGATTTTGGTTTTGTGAAATAGTGGTGGTATAGCCCGCGGAAGCATTTGTGGATACAGTTGTTTTATGAGCAGCAATAGCTGGGGTGTCTAGTGTCAATGCACTATAAGGGATACTGTTTGCACTGGATGTGACAGTAGTTGTTTCGCCATCTATGGTTGTGCCTGATGCTATACCAGAAAATGTGACCTGTAGGCTTGGTCCAGTAGTTGCAGCTGAAGCTACTGAAGAAAAACCGGTTTCGGTGTCTGCTCCATACCTGGCTTTTACTTTTATTTTATAGGTGGTGCTGGGCGAGAGTCCGGTGACTCTTTCTCCAGATCCACTGCCCCAGGCGGTATAAGTTTGCCAAGCGGCAGAACTACCTATGGTGTCATCTGTTTGTATGTAGTTGGTGGTAGCAAAATCATCACTAGAAATAGCAATAGCGTATGTGGTGTCGGTTTGTTGGCCATTGCCAGTGTTGATGATAAAATCCAAGGCATTATAAAGTGTACCGCCAGTATTGCTTAGGGTTGGGGTGCCTGGGATCCCGGGGTAGGCGTGCTGAATAAAACCTGGAAAGGCCTTGTAGTTGGTTGATGCTAGTCCTTCGCTATTGATATCTCCTAGGGAATCCCTGTCAGTGTAGTTGGTAGAGCTAGAAGATTCTCCGCCTATGTCGATACTTGCTTCTATTTGATAATTACCACTATTTAATACTTCTGCTAGCGAGAATCTTTGAGAAAAAGTAGTGATTAGAATAATAACAAGCAAAAAGAGAAAGAATTTACGCATATTACATTGATTATTCACTAATCTTTTTAATTGTTCTTGTGACCCTCTTTTTTGGGCGAGCATTTTTGTTGATAATATATCTGTTGTATCTTTTTACCGAGAAAATAAGCAAGATGATAAGGAGGATTGCAGCTGGTATGGCGATAGAAAGCAATTCCCAGGGTAAAATCCACAAAACTATTTCCTTACTTTCTCGAAGTTGATTGCCAGCCCCGAAGTTGAGGGTGAGTCTGGCATTAAATCTGCCTGTTGGGGAGTTTTTGGCTTCAAATTTTACTTTGTCCCAGAATTTTTCGGGGAGCACAAGCCTCTCTGCTTTTGGGTCTTCGGTTTGACCTTTTTTGGTGATCCACGAGGCTTCCATTTTTCTGATAGAACTTGGTAGGACGTTGCCACCTTCTGGGTTGGCTGGGATAATTTTGCTAGTACCACCCCAAATATTTTCTATGGTGATGTCTCCAACTGGTTTTGACCAAGTGGCACCATTGTTTTGAAAGCGGTAATAAAAATCAATCGGCAGGTTTTTGAAAAGTCTTTTTTTGGTTTTGGTGTTAAATTCTAAAATATTGCCTTTTTCTGATAAATCACCAGAGACATTTAATAGTAATAAACTACCAACCTGGCTAGATAAGCCAACCGTGCCTTCTTCGTCAGTTGTTTTAGGTGGCTCATTGGTGAAAATTGTTGCCGCAAAGTATCCTCCAGGCTCGGCGTCTGGTGGTACCGCCACTTTGATCTTTACATTTTTTCTTTCATTGGCGCCAAGAGCTATCACATTGTCCTCACTAGACATCCAGGACGGTAGGCCCACTTTGCTTTTTAGTAGCATCGGGTTTCCTGTCTCATCTCTGGATTCAAAGGATTGAAAATCTATATAAAAAATGCGAGATTCTTTTTGGTTGTTGTATAGTTGGATGGTTTCTTCTAGGGTTTCGCCGGGATTTGCTTTGAGCTCTGATTTAACTGGGGAAACAGTGATGGCCTTTGCTGGTTTCGCTACTACAAAACCCATAATAGCAACAAGAAGAAATAAAAATTGTATTTTTGTATTTTTAGACATCTAATCAGTAGATTATTTTCGCTAATTTGCCATACTTATCTATTAAATATTATACCACTGAAATGGACACCTTTTATAATTAAAACCCCCACTTTTAGTGGGGGTTATTTTTAACTTTGTTTAGTAGGTACCGGTGGCACTGAATGTTAGTGTGGTGCTGTATGATCCAGCAGCTGTAAGTCCGGTAATGTTGGCTAGATAGGAAACGCTCAATGTTTCGGTAGCCGTCGGGCCAGTTTCTGAGGCTATTTGTGTGGGTGTCCCTGCTGTGAAAGCAAAGCTAGCGGTTGCATCTCTTTGGTAAGCTGAGGGGATGGTGGCATCGCCGTCGCTTTTTAGTGTAATACCAAAAGCTTCAGTGGATCCAGGGGCTCCGTCACTATCATCGGTTATGGAGGCCGCATCTATATTGTTGCCGCCACTTGTGAGTAGGGCACCATTATAAGTGACTGAATATCCACTTTGTGCGTTTGTGGCTATGGATAGAGTGTGGGCGGTAGTTGGTTCAGTGGTACCGTTTGTGGCGTCTGTTCCGTTTGTGTCCCCAGTAGCCCATCTACCAGAGCTTAGAGATAGAGGACCAAAACCTACTGTGGTGTCAGAGATCGCAAAAGAAATGCTGGAGTTTACAGTGGCAGTGATACTTACTTGGTCATCCGTAATAATATCCACAGCTAAAGTGCCTGTATCGCCAATGCTTCCTGCAATAGCTATGGTGTCATCATCGTCAGCTGCCCCGTTGGTGACAGTAGAAGAGGAACCAGTACCGCCAGTTGTGGCATCAGTGCCCATTTCTATTTTTATACAATACCCGGCTGTAAGGACGTCATCTGTCTCTGGGCTAAAAGTGATCACTTGTCCAGTTACGTCTACGTTCCAATCAGTTGCTGTGGCTCCTGTGGTGACAATTGTTTCGTCAGTGTATGAGGCTGTTGTGCAGGTGCCGCTGTCTCCGAGTCCAAGGTCGAAGTTGGTCGCAGACTCTGCTGCGAGTGTAAAATCAGCACTAAAAGTTAGGGTAATGGTGTCGCCGCCACCAGTTTGTATGCCAGTTGGGGTGACAAAATACATAGTGATTCCATCACTGGCTGTACTGGCCTTAATTCTCTTAAAAATTGCCCGAAGGTTCGTTACCTGGGCGGCTTCTGCTGTGCGCACCAAGGTGCCAAAGGCAGACACCAGTGCAAAAACAGACAAAACTGAGAAGACAGCTAGTTTTTTATGGCGAATAATTTTTTTCAACATTACCTTTTCCCTTTTTATTTAAATTATTTTTTTCTGTTTCAAAAATACACTTAACACACTATATATTATAGCAAACTTTTGACTTTTTGTCTATCCTTGGATAAATATTTTTTACGTTTGACGTTTTGCTGGGATTTCGGTATACTCAAAATATTGCTTGCTGTGGTTTTGATGAATTTAATAATCAATAATATATATAGTTATGGCTAGAGCTTTAAAGGTGAAAAGAACAAGGAGAAAGAAGGTGCATGGCTTTATGAAGCGTATGCAAACTTTGTCCGGTAGGAATGTTTTGGCTCGCAGAAGAGCCAAGGGCAGAAAAAAGCTGACTGTGTAATTTTATGCTGCCAAGGCAAAACAGACTAGCCGCCGCAAATGATATCAGGCTAGTTTTTCATAAGGGAAGAGCTTTTTATTCTCCTTTTTGGATTATCAGATTTTTTGGGCGTAGATCAGCGCTTGTGTCTAGGGCAACCGTAGTGGTTTCTAATAAGGTGCACAAAAGGGCAAATAAGCGAAATCGGATCAAGAGGATTGCTCGAGAGGTTTTACGTCTCGGGCTTTCTCATATCAGTCGAGGTGACTGGATGCTTATTGCCAGACCTTCTATTACCAAGCTTTCAGCTATAGATTTATCTTTGGAGACAAAAAGAAGTTTAAAAGAGATTGACGCTCAATTGCGCAGACAAAAGTGAGTACCGGTGAATATGAATAAAATAATTAAAGTTCTGATTTATTTGGATAAAAAACTGGGTTTTTTGGCCAGTTTAATTGTCCAGCTTTATCAAAAAACTTTTTCGCCTGACCATTCTATTTGGTTTAAGAAAAGGCACCCGCTTGGTTTTTGTCCTTTTTATCCTTCTTGTAGTGAGTATTCTAGATTATCTTTGATTCAAAAAGGATTTTGCTTAGGATTTTTTTTGTCCCTGTGGCGAGTTTTGAGGTGTCACCCGTGGAGACAGCCGGTTTTGGATCCAGTGAAAAAATAACAAGTTAATTTGAAATTTACAATGCTTTTTTTATACAACGAAATTATCTATAGGCCGATTCTCAATTTGTTAGTTTTGGGTTATAACTATATTCCCGGGCACGATGTAGGTGTGGTAATTATTCTGGTCACGATTCTTCTACGCCTGATTCTTTCACCACTTTTCCAAAAGCAGATTAAAAGTCAGCAGGCCATGACAGCTTTACAGCCGCAGCTTTTGGAAGTGCAAAAGAAATACGCTGATGATCGAGAGGGTAGAGCCAAAGCTATGATGGAGCTCTATAAGGAGCACAAAGTAAATCCCTTGGGCTCATGCTTGCCTCTTTTGATTCAACTGCCAATCTTGTTTGCCCTATATCATGTTTTTATGAAGGCCTTGGGTGGTAATTTGGATGGTCTCTATCCTTGGGTGGTAAATCCTGGTAGATTGGATCCTATGTTTTTGGGATTAATTAATCTTTCCAAAGCAAGTCCTGCTCTGGCTATTTTAGCTGGAGGACTTCAGTTTGTTCAATCTAGGCTTATGAGTAAGACCCAGGTGGTCTCAATGTCTGGGGATAGTAACGATGCCACTGCCAAAGCTTTGCGTTTCCAAACTACATACATGCTTCCGCTTTTTTCTATTGCCATTGCCTGGAAACTGCCTGCGGGACTTCCTTTGTACTGGTCCGTGACTACAATTTTTGCAGTCTTACAGCAAGAGTGGGCAAATAGAAAATTCAAAAAGAAATCTACAACTACCACCATAGAACACAAAAAATAAAACCTCATA